>CAJWBT010000194.1 GCA_913020235.1 uncultured Chloroflexota bacterium | reverse complement strand
GTGATCCAGGAGTCCATCATTACCCAGCGCAACGGCCGGCTGGTGCTGTTGATCCGGGCCGAGTTGAGGTCTCGGGTTCCCGGCATCGTCCACGACGTTTCCGACAGCGGGGCCACCGTGTTCGTCGAACCGTTGCCGGCCATCGACCTGGGCAACCGGTGGCGGGAAAACCGGCTGGCCGCGGAGCGGGAGGAAGAGAGGATCCTGCGGAGCCTCTCCGAAACGGTGGGCCAGGCCGGCGAGGACCTACTCTTGACACTGGACCTGCTGGCCCGACTGGACCTTGACGTGGCCAAGGGACGCTACTCCGCGGCCGTGAGGGGCGCTGCCCCGTCTGTCTCCGACCAGTCCGGCCAGAAGCGCCACCTGCGGCTATCCGGAGCGCGCCATCCCCTGCTTTCCACGGCCGCGGTGCCCATCAGCCTGGACCTGGCCGGCGAGCAAGGAGTGATGCTGATCACCGGGCCCAACGCCGGCGGGAAGACCGTCACCCTGAAGACGGTAGGGCTGCTGGCATTGATGGCCCAGGCCGGGCTTCACATTCCGGCCGATGAAGCCCACTTCCCCCGGTGTGACGGCGTCTACGCCGACATCGGCGACCAGCAAAGCATCGAGCAGTCTCTGTCCACCTTCAGCTCCCACATCCAAAATATCCTCTCCATCATGGAGCGGGCGACCGCCGACTCACTCGTGCTGCTGGACGAGCTGGGCACCAGCACCGACCCGGAGGAGGGTTCGGCCCTGGCCGTGGCCATCCTGAGCCACTTTCGAGACCGGGGGGTGCTGCTGGTGGCTACCACCCACCACCGGGGCGTGGCCCGGTACGTTCAGGAGCAGCAGGGGATGATCAACGCCAGCGTGGACCTTTATCCCCAGACACTGGAGCCAACCTACAAGGTCACCCTGGGCCTGCCGGGGCGCAGCTACGCGTTGACCATCGCGGCCCGCCTCGGCCTGCCTCCGGATATCATCGAGCAGGCCCGCGCCTCCCTATCGCCGGAGGCGCGGGCCACCGAGGACCTGCTGGGGGAGATTCAAGAGGAGCGGCAGGTGATAGATGTTTTGCGCCGGGATGCGGAGTCCGCCCTGCTCCAGGCCCGGCAGCAGCAGGCGGAGGTTGAAGCCCGTCTAGCCTCCGTGGAAACGTCCAAGGTGGAGCTGGTCGAGGAGGCACGGCAAGAGTTGCAGGACCGGATAAGCGACCTGTTGGCACGGCTCCAAGAGGCGGAGCGGGCGCTGGACCGGCCCGCCACTCGCGAGGTGCTGCAAGGGGAGCGGGCCCGGCTCACCGAAGCCCGCCGGCAGCTCAGCTCACCTCGCTGGGAGCCGATAGAGGTGCGGCGCACTCCGTGGTGGGAACGGATCAAGAGCGGTGACCGGGTACACGTCCGGGGCATCGCCCGCCCGGTGGAGGTGATAACCCCGCCCGACGATCAGGGCCTCGTGGAGGTGCTGGTAGGCACCATGCGGGCCAGGATACCGGTGCACCAGCTGGAGCGCCAGGCGGAAGGTCATCAAGCCGCGGCCCAGCACCAGGTGTTCTTCAGGCGTCCCGCCGGCCGCCGGGCGGCCACGGAAATCGACGTCAGAGGCCAACGAGCCGACGAGGCGCTGGCCCAGGTTGAGGGATCGCTGAACGACGCCGCCCTCGAAAGCCTGCGCACGATTCGCATCATCCACGGCAAAGGCACCGGCGCGCTGCGCCAGGCCGTGCGGAACTACCTGCACGGACACCCCCTGGTGGCGGCGGCGGCCTCCGCCGAAGGCCCCGGCGGGGAAGGGGTGACCGTGGTGGAGCTGAAGTAGGCGACCGGCGCGAACTCGTCCAGGGCATCGGCGCCGTGACGGCCCAACGTCAGCCCCCGGCATCGTCGGGCGCCCCCCACTCGACGACGAATTGGCCGCCGGTGTCGAACCTCTGTACCCGGTGGTTTCCCGTGTCGGCCACGTAGACGCGCCCCGCCGAACCATCGACCGCGATGGAGCCGGGACTCTGGAACTGGCCCTGCCCACTACCCTCGGTTCCCCACTCGGTGACGAACTCGCCGGTGGAGGTAAACCGTTGCACCCGGTGGTTTCCCGTGTCGGCCACGTAGACGTTCCCCGTCGAAGTATCAACCGCGATGGCGCCGGGACTCTGGAACTGGCCCTGTCCGCTGCCCTCGGTCCCCCACTCGCTGAGGAATTGGCCAATGCTGTCAAACCGCTGTACCCGGTGGTTTCCCGTGTCGGCTACAAAAACTCGACCCGCCGAACTATCCACCGCGATGGCGCCGGGACTCTGGAACTGGCCCGGTCCGCTGCCCTCGGCCCCCCACTCGACGACGAATTGGCCAACGCTGTCAAACCGCTGCGCCCGGTGGTTTCCCGTGTCGGCCACATAGACCCGGCTCGCCGAAACATCAACGGCAACGGAGCCGGGGTCCTGGAACTGGCCCTGCCCGCTGCCCTCGGTTCCCCACTCGTTGACAAAATTGCCAACGGAGTCGAACCGCTGTACCCGGTGGTTGCCCGTGTCGGCGACATACACCCGACCCGCTGCACCATCAACGGCAATGGAGCCGGGGCTCTGGAACTGGCCCCGTCCACTGCCCTCGGTTCCCCACTCGGTGGCGAATTGGGCGCCGGCGTTGAACCGCTGTACGCGGTGGTTGCCCGTGTCGGCCAGGTAGATTCTATTGTTCTCTTCATCAACCGAGATGCCGCCCGGTTGCCGGAACTTGCCTTCGGCGCTGCTGCCCGCGGGGGTCGGTGTTGGTGCAGGGGTGGCAGTTGGAGCCGGTGTAGGGGTAGGCGTAGGAGTTGGGGTGGCAGTGGGAGCCGGCGTAGGGGATGGCGCGGGAGCGGGCGAAGGAGTAGGGGTGGAAGTCGGAGCCGGGGTAGATGTTGGCGTGGGCATGGGCGTTGGAGTGGGGATCGCCGTGGGTGTCGGAACGGGCGTGGCAGTGGGGGCAGGCGCGGGCGTGTCAGTAGGAGCCGGCGTGGCGGCTGGCCTGGGGGTGGGGGTCGGCAGTGGTGTCGGCGTCGCCGGGGGCCTAGCCGTGGGCCTCAAGGTAGGGGCAGGGGTATCCGTGGGTGCCGGCTCGACGGTGAGCTGAGGGATTGCGGTGGGCTGGAGCGCGGGGGTTGAGGTAGGCAAGGCGGTCGTGGCGGCCACGGTGGGTACCGGGGCGGTGGTGGGTGTGGAGACCGGGACTCTACAGGCAAGGACCAGGAAGGCCAAGACTGAAACGGCGGATATTAAAGCTAATACTTTCATTGTCAGGTCTCACGCTCCCTCAAAACTATCCCGGCGATTGTGGGTATGGGCCTGGATCCTTTCCTGAAGGTCACCGGTAAGCCCAATGCCCGCCGACGCTTCAGTCTCTTCCTCCACCTGGGATTCAAGATCGGAGTTCCTCTACCTAATCAGCTGTCGAAGTCACCGCCATGCCAGATGGCATAGGCGGACTTGAATAACGTTAGCCGGTCGGAGGTCGTGTGACGGAGGAATATGTCGTGGATTTCAGCGTCGGTCACAAACAACCCTTCCCTGGCAATCTGCTGAATCTCTTGCCATGCCTCTTCAAACGGATTCGGTCCCAGGGCGTCCACAAGGTCATCGAGCAACCCTCGGCCCAAGGAATAGTTGCAAGTAAAGTATGCGCTGGCTTTATGCTGCGCGAACCCGACTTCGGCTTCATGGTCCAATAGCTGCTGGATTGAGTCCGCCAGGCAAGAAGTGTTGGATCTGGTGAAATAGCCGCCGAACATCCGCACGTACACCACGTACGAAAGATAACGGGTTCCCCCTTCCGCAAACCATGGAGGTGTTCCGCTGTACGTACTTGCTGGGTAAAAGTGGATCAGCTCGTGGGCAAATGTGGTTCCGGGCCGGGAGCAACAGACGTCAAGCTCCGGCCGGATCACGATAAAGGACCCTCCAAGATTGACCCCGGCAAGCGGCCGCTCGCCGCCCGGCGCCCCGATCAGCAGAATAACCTCATCGATAGGTTGGGCGAACCCCATGTACCCTTCAATGTGGTGGGCGGATTCAATAAGATGGGGCATGATTTCGCTGTTGCCGCCGGAACTCACCCTAACAATGGCGAAGTTCACTTCGCCCGCCAGGGGCAAGCTCGTCGAGCCCTTTTCAACAAAGCTTGCGTTGAGCAGGCGGCGGAAATTCTCCGGAGACCGGTAAACTTGCGACGGCAAGATTGTGGCTACGATGGCTTCGTCATCGTCGACGCCATCTTCGAACCATTGTTGGCTGGTGAGGGAGGTCAGGTTTTCCCCTCTTAGCTCGTTGAGAGTGCGGACTAGACCGACATCGTGGCTTTCTATGGACTCGACCATGAGGGGCATTTCGACAACCTGGGCGCCCAGTGCGAGATCCCGCGCCAGAAGCACTGCCAACTCGCCCATCAGTTGGTTCTGGTAGGCCCCGGCTATTTCCCGGGTGAACCACCGGAGCTGGGCAATCTGAGAGGCTACGCCGGCACCGATACCGCTTCCATTGCCCTGCGGGTCAACGATCTTGCTGAAATTTTCCAGCCGCTCCGCCTCTGCCACCGAGATGTCTTCAATGAACCAGTTCATGCGCCTCAGTGTCTGTAGTAGCTGTGGATCGTGTCTGACGATGGTTTGGAGATGCTGGATCGCCTGCCATTCCTGCTCCTTGATGTCGTCGTTGAGCCATGGCATGAATCCCACGTCGGTGGCCGATTCGGCATCTATCGCTGCCAGGCCTTGTAGTTGAACGGTCGCCTGGGCCTCGTCTCTGGTCACACCGTCGCGCAGCCACGTCGACGCTACTCTATTGGCCAGCGCTTGGTTGAGGTCAACAAGTTGAGTTAGAGCAGTCGCAGCATCATGCTCATCATCCGTGAGCGCTTCATCGTACCAGTCGAGATTCTTCACCAGGCTGCTTACCACCGGTGTCGGCGTCGGCGCCGGGGTGGGTGTTGGGGTTGGTGTACCAGGTGGGGATATGAGCACCGATATGGAGCGGTTATTGTCCATCGTCACCTCGGCGTAATTGACCTGCCCCCAGTCTTTGTACCACTTGTTATGTTAGTCCTACAAGGGCTGGAGTCAGACGATCTGC
>CAJWBT010000193.1 GCA_913020235.1 uncultured Chloroflexota bacterium | reverse complement strand
TATCCATGGTGCACGAAAAGGAGATCGGCGGGACCCCGGTGCGGACCCCCATGGTAGACGTCAACTCCGTCGGGGCTGGCGGGGGCAGCATCGCGTGGATCGACACTGGAGGGCGGCTCAAGGTAGGCCCCCAGAGCGCCGGGGCGCATCCGGGCCCCGCCGCGTACGGCCAGGGCGGAGAGCAGCCGACGGTGACCGATGCGAACCTAGTATTGGGCCGGCTGAACCCCAGTGGCCTCCTGGCGGGCCGCATGCCCCTCTATCCGGAGTTGGCGCTGGAGGCCATCCGCCGTCACGTTGCCCAGCCCCTGGGACTGGAGCCGCTGGAGGCGGCCGCCGGAATTGTCCGGATCGTAAACACCAATACGGTCCTGGCAATCCGCACCGTGTCCGTGCAGCGGGGTCACGATCCCCGGGAATTCACCCTGGTGGCCTTTGGCGGAGCCGGCCCGCTGCACGCTTCGGATGTGGCGCGGCAGCTGGGTATCTCGCGGGTGGTGGTGCCCCCGGCGCCGGGAATACTGTGCGCTCAGGGGCTCCTGGCCACCGATATGCGGACTGACTACGTGCAGACCTGCGTTTCGCCCCTCCTCGACGCCGACCTGGGCGAGGTGAACAACCTGCTGTCCGGCCTGGAGGAGAGGGCCAGGGCCTGGCTCGCCGCGGAAGCGGAGGGCGCTGAGGAGCGCGACGTCGAGTTCTCGGCGGACCTGCGCTACGTCGGCCAGAACTACGAGTTGCCGGTGCCGGCAGCCCCGGCGCCATGGCGCGCCGGCATCCTTCAGGAGCTGGTCGAGCAGTTCCACGAGGAGCATCGGCGCTCCTACGGCTACCGGGCCGACCAGGCAACGGTCCAACTGGTGAACCTGAGGGCAACCGCCCTGGCGACCATACCGAAGCCCAAGCCCCGGTCCCACACCGGTGGCTCCCCCGGCGAACCGGCGCCCTTCCAGCACCGGGAGGTGTGGTGGGGTGAGGGCTTCACATCGACGCCGGTGTACCGTCGCTCCGGCCTTCCGGCGGGTAGCGCCCTGCGGGGGCCGGCCATCGTTGAGCAGATGGACTCCACCACCCTGGTGGCTCCGGAGGAGCACGGAGAGGTGGACGGGTACGGAAATCTGATTCTCTCGCTCTGAGGTCAAGATCGTGGTGAATCCAAAGCGGGCCGTCGAGCCTAATCCCCCCGACCCCATAACCACCGAGGTGGTGGGCAGTTCTCTGCTCGCGGCGGCGGAGGAGATGGGCGAGAATCTGGTTCGAGCCGCCTATTCCGCCAATATCAAGGAGCGCCGGGACTCGTCGGCAGCGATCCTCGACGTGAGGGGGGGCACCATTGCCCAAGCTTCCCACATTCCCCTGCACATGGGCTCCATGTTGGGGCTGGGGCAGGCCATCCTTCGGCGATACCCTGAGTCGGAAATCCGCCCGGGAGACATCTTCATCACCAACGACCCCTATTCGGGAGGCGGGACTCACCTCCCCGACATAACGGTGGCGGCTCCGTTCTTCGCCTGGGGCAAGCTGGTGGCGTTCACCGCCAATGTGGCGCATCACGCCGAGGTCGGTGGCTCTCCCTCGCAGACGCTGGACATCTATACCGAGGGACTACGTATTCCGCTGGTCCGCTTGTTCCAGGGGAGGAAGGTTTGCCAGGACGCCATGGACTTCATTCTCCTCAATTGCCGCCTTCCGGACGAGCGCCAGGCGGACCTGCGGGCCCAGGCGGCTTCCGCGCAGACGGGCCTCCAACGGTTGGAGGAGCTGGTGGCAAGGTACCCTGAGGACGTGTTTTTTTCCTGCCTGCGGCGTCTCGAAGAGCAGGCGGAGACCCAGGCCGTGCTGGGGATTCGATCCATTCCTCCGGGGACCTACCGCTTCACCGACTATATGGACACGGACGGTACCGGCTCGGAACCGGTGCCGATCTCCGTGGCGCTGACGGTGGGGGAGGATAAGCTCATCTGTGACTTCGCCGGGTCCGCACCCCAGGTGCGAGGTCCAATCAACCTCCCTTACTACGCTACTCTGGCCGCGGTGTACTACACCCTCAAAGCGGTGGTCGACCCCACCCTACCGGCCAACACGGGTTTCTACCGAACGGTTCATGTCTCGGCGCCGAAGGGCTCCATCGTAAACTGCGTGTCGCCGGCGCCCTGCCTCTTTCGCTCAGACACGGCGCAGCGGGTCGTGGAGGTGGTGCTGGGAGCACTGGCCCAGGCGGCTCCGAAACGGGTGGTGGCGGCCAGCAACGGGGCCGTGAGCGGCGTCTATTTCCTGGGATACCGAGAGGACGGGAGCTACTATGCCTACATCGAGACGCTGGGTGGCGGCATGGGAGCCAGCGCCCACGGCGACGGCGCCGACGGAGTGCAAGTGCACACTACCAACACCTCGAATCTGCCGGTTGAGGCTCTGGAACTCGAGTACCCGATGATGGTGGAGCAATACGAGCTGGCATCCGATTCCGGTGGGCCGGGCCGGCATCGCGGCGGCCTCGGGATCGTCCGGCAGTACCGGGTGCTGACCGATGATATCCGGGTGCGTACCAAGGGCGACCGAAACCTGATCGCTCCTTGGGGCTTGCAGGGTGGACTGAGTGGGGGCCGCTGCCGGGTGGTGCGCAACCCCGATACGCTGGAGGAGCAGGAGCTAACCCCCAAGGAGTACGATATTCTCCTCAAAGCCGGGGAGACCCTCCGCTTTGTCACTCCGGGCGCGGGCGGCTACGGCCCGCCCGGCGAACGGGCCCTGGCCGACATCCTTCGCGACGTGCAAGAGGGTAAGCTGTCCCCCTGGGTGGCCGCGGACGCATACAAGCTGAGCCCGGAGCAGCTAAAGGACGTGGCGTCCTAGCGCTCCGTTTTCCAACGTGGTTTGAAACCTATACCCACCCATCCAGCCAAACCATCACCGGCCCAATACTTCTTGGCATGAACTTTCCCGCGAACCTCGTGAACAGGGCACTCAGCGAAGCTCCCCCTCGACGGGACCCGTTCCGGGATAGTGCTCACCGGTTCCGGTTCACCGAGTCCGGAGAGCCGGGCCCCAGCGGCGGAATCGTCTCGCCAATGGGCTTGAACCTGGAACTTGTGGCCGGGGGGAAGCCGCGGCAGCCTTTGAGGATCGCGCCCGCCACCGAAGCCATGGGCGCCTGCACATCCGCGTTCCTGACCGAGATGCGGCGGGGCCGGCTTCAGGCGGGCATCGACGAAAGGGTCGCCGGGCCCGCCTACTGGGTCGTCATGCCGGCTAGGTACCCGAGGCGACCGCTGCCGGGTTTGCCTCTTACGCCGAGTCGTACAGGTGGCAAGACACCCTGTGATCGGAGGCTGCTTCCCGAAACTGGGGAATCTCCAGAGGACAGCGGTCCATTACGAAGGGACACCGCGGATGGAAGGTGCACCCGGAGGGTAGGTTCAAGGGTGATGGGACTTCACCGGCCAGCACGATCTCTTCCCGCTGCTTCTGCGGATGGGCGGGCAGCGACGCTGAGATCAGCGCCTTGGTGTAAGGATGCATGGGATTGGTGAACAACTCGGTCGGGGCTGACTCTTCCACAATCTTGCCCAGGTACATCACGCCGACCTGGTGGCTCATGTACCGCACCGTGGCCAGGTTGTGGGCGATGAGCAGGTAGGTCAGCTTATAAGTCTCCTGCAGGTCCTTGAGCAGGTTCATAATCTGGGCCCGGATGGACACGTCCAACGCTGAGACCGGTTCATCCAATACCATCAGTTTGGGCCGGCTGGATAGGGCCCGGGCGATGGCGATGCGCTGGCGCTGGCCTCCACTGAACTCATGGGGATACCGGCTGGCATGGTAGGGGTGCAGCCCTACCACTTCGAGAAGGTCCTGGACCCGGGTCTTGACTTCCTGTTTTGTCATCCGCCAGTGGGTGATCACCGGCTCGGAGATGATGGAGTCCACCCGCATCCTGGGGTTGAGAGAACTCCACGGGTCCTGAAAGACCGCCTGGACCGAGCGGCGAAACTCACGCCTCTCCGCACCGCTGAACCGCCGCATCGATTTGCCTTGGAAGTAGAGATCCCCTTCGGTGGGTGGCTCTACCAGCAGGATCAGGCGAGAAGTCGTGGTCTTGCCGCAGCCCGATTCCCCGACCAGGCTGTAGGTCTGCCCCTCGGGGATCGAGAAGGATATCCCATCTACCGCCTTGACCGTGCCCAAGGTCTTTTGAAAGACGACCCCCTTGGTCATCTTGTAGTATTTCTTTGCCTCCTCAACCCTGATAAGGGCAGTTCCATCATTGAGCGGGTGAGTTTGCACCGTTGTGCCTCCAGCAGGATGATATGTGGCCCGGGCCAATGGCAAAGCTGGGAGGATACTCCACGCACTTGTCAAAGGCGTAGGGGCAACGGGGAGCGAAGGCGCAACCGGTCGGCAAGGTATCCAGCGAGGGTGGCTGGCCTTCGATCGACGGGAGGTGGTCCACGTCCAGGTCCAGGTCGGGAATAGACTTCAGCAGGGCTTCGGTGTATGGGTGGACCGCGTTATCGAACAGTTCGTTCACTTCCGCCAGTTCGACGATCTTCCCGGCGTACATTACGGCCACCCGGTTGCACATGCGGGCGATAATGCCCAGGTCATGGGTAATGAAGATTATCGCCGTGCCGGTCTCGGCTTGAATCTCATTGAGCAGTTTCAGGTACTGGAGTTGGATGGTGGCGTCCAGAGAGGTTGTCGGCTCGTCCGCGATCAACAGGTTGGGCGAACGGGAGATGGCGATGGCGCCCACCACCCGCTGGCGCATCCCGCCGCTAAGCTGGTGGGGAAAAGAGGCAAGCCGCGTCTCTGGCGCCGGTATGTTCACCCTAGACAGCAGGTGCGCCGCCCTACTGATGAGGTTCTTGGCGGGCTGGGTCGAATCCATTCGCAGGCATTCGACGATCTGGTTCCCGATGTTGAATACCGGGTTGAGCGAGGTCAGCGGGTCCTGCATTACCATGCACATGCCCGCGCCTCGAATGTCCCGCATCTCGGACGAACTCTTTTCCAGCAGGTTCTCACCCATGTACCAGATCTCTCCGCCGACGATGCGGCCGGCCGGCTGGGGGACCAACCCCAGGATAGACCAGGCGG
>CAJWBT010000192.1 GCA_913020235.1 uncultured Chloroflexota bacterium | reverse complement strand
AGGACCGGGAAAGCCAGGTGGCTCCAATACCCGATCTCGGTGGTGCCGCTGACCATGATGGCGTCGTCGTCCAGCTCTCGGCGGATGGTTTCGATGATTTCGGTCTGCAAGGGCGCCATCTCTTTGATTTCCCGGTAGGACTCCCGCCGGATAGAGGCCAGCTCTCCCTCGGTCCACTGGCTGGCCCTGGTGTCGCCTCCCAGTTCGTCCAGCAGCGCCTGCAGGGCCAGCCGGCCGTCGGCGGTGATGCCCACGGCCAACGGGAGGTTGCGGCCCACTTCCTCGGGGTCGGCGTCGATCTGGATCAGCTTCTGATGGGGTTGAATCCCCCACGGGAGCTTTGGAGCAAAGTGCATCCGGCTGCCCACGGCCAGGATGACGTCTGCCTGGGGCAGCGCCCGGTGTCCCGGACCGTGGGCGTAATAGTAAGCGCCCAAGGACAGGGGGTGGTCTTCGGGGATAGCGCCTTTTCCCTGGGCCGTGGTAATCACCGGGGCGTTGAGGGCCAGGGCCAGCTCCAGGAGTTCGGCCGAAAGGCCGGCCTCGCGAGACCCGCCTCCGGCCCAGATCAGCGGGCGCCGGGCCCCGGCCAGCAATCGGGCCGCTTCCTTTACGTCTGGCGGCTCCGGGTGCTGCTTGGGAAAGACCTCCCGCTCCGGCAACTCCGCCTCGGCGGTGGCCGGGAGCACGTCCCAGGGTATCTCGATTTCCACGGGGCGAGGTCTCCCGGTCGACAGATGCCGCATGGCGGTGTGGACCAGTCCGGGTATCTCTTCCACCCGGGTGGTGCGGGCACACCACTTGGTGATCTGGCGGAACACCTCTAGCTGTTCTCCGATCTCGTGGAGGGCGCCCTGGTTCTTTCCCAGGTTGTAGCTTTCGATCTGGCCGCAAACCAGGAGCACCGGGGACGAGGTTGAATAGGCGGTTCCCAGGCCGGCGGTTGCGTTGAGGGCCCCCGGTCCGGGGACCACGAGGCCCACACCCGGCCGGCCGGTGGTGCGGGCATAGCCGTCGGCCATATAGGTTACCGATTGCTCGTGGCGCGCCAGTACCAGGCGAATACCCGGCTCGCCGTAGATGGCGTCAAAGGCGTCCATTATCTGGACGCCGGGAAGGGCGAAGATCACGTCGACGCCCTCCCGGGCCAGCGAACGAACCAGTGCCTGGGCGCCGCTCATCACCGGCATGGCACACCTCGGTGAATTTCCTTTATTGAATTACCAGGTGGAAGCTGCACCTCATGATAGACCAACAGTCCGACCTGTCAACCTGACCCGAAAGCCGGTTGCCAAAAGGACAAAGGAATGGCAACATAGGTGCCAGGCCAAGAAAGAAACGTAGTGGGAGGCGACTGTGCCAGGTCCGAACTCCTTTCGCATCGCAGGGTACTCGATTCGAGTTCACGCCGGGGACAACGCCATCGCCCGTTTGAGCGATGAGGCGGACCGAGCCCGAGCCAAGCGGGCCTTCGTGGTGTGCGGCCAGAGTGTGGCCCATCGCACCGGCTTGCTGGACCGGGTCAAAGACGCCCTGGGAGACCGGCTGGCCGGCGTGTTCGACGGTACCCAGACCGGCTCGCCCGTTCCATCTGTTGAAAAGGGCGCGGCGATGGCGGCTGAAGCCGGAGCGGACCTCATCGTCGCCGTGGGCGGAGGCAGCGCTGTCGTCACCGCCCGGGCCATCGTCATTCTTTTGGCCGAGGGGGGCACGGCTCACGACCACGCCACCAAGTACCCTGCGGGCCGGCCACCGGTCAGCCCGCGCCTGATGCAGCCGAAGATCCCTAATATCTTGGTGTTGACCACGCCCACCACGGCGGCAACCCGGGCGGGCACGGCGGTTATCGACCCGGAGACGGGACACCGGCTGGAGCTGTTTGATCCCAAGACCCGTCCCAGCGCCTTGATATGGGACACGGGCGCTTTGCTGACCGCGCCTCCTCCGCTATGCGTGAGTGCCGCGGCCTCCTGCTACAGCGGTGTGGTGGGGGCGTTGCAGGCCAGCGAGAGACCGAATCCGCTCGCCGAGGGGGACCTAGTGCAGGCGCTGCGACTGCTCCAGGAGAACTTGCCGCTAGTGGACCCGCGGCCGGAGGACGGGGAGGTGCGTCTCAACCTGTCCGCCGCCGCCTTCCTGTACAACCGCGCCGGTGACAGCGGCGCGGGCGGGAGCGCTGTAGGTGTGGTGAGCGCCTTGGCCCACTCCCTGGATACGCGCTACCCGGAGTGCGACCATGGCGCGGCCTACTCCATCTGCACGGCGCCGGGGATGCGCTTCAACCGGGACCACAACGTTGCCGGGCAAGCCCGGTTGGCCTCCGTGATGGGCGTGCGGCAGCAATCCATGCAGGACGATGGCGCCGCAATGGCAGCGGCGGATGCCGTGGCGCAGATTTACGAAGCTCTCGGAATGCCTTCCCGGCTGAGCCAGGTGGGAGTAAGCGAGGAAGGGGTAAAACTGATCGCGGAAGACACCATGACCGACTTCGCCTTGCACCGTAATGTGCGGCCGGTCAAAGAGGTCTCCGAGCTGGAGGAGCTGCTGCGGGAGATCTGGTGAGTGCCTTCCATCTCCGCCCACCCGACCGCTGTACGAGTGCCTTGTGATGGCCCGCAGTCTTCATTTTCAAGAACACTAACATAACCGCGGTGATCACGGAGGGAGCCGCGAGATCATACCGGGGTTGGGTATGGATTCGCGTTCCGGGCGTGCTCTGCGGTGGGTTTTGATGAACTCTTTTGGGATGGTGATTCGATGACCACGGGCGACACAAACGTAAGAATAGAGCGAGACTCCATGGGGCCCATGGAGGTCCCCGCCGGCGCCCTGTACGGCGCGTCCACCATGCGCGCGGTGCTGAATTTCCCCATCAGCGACCTGCGCTTTCCCCGGTCTTTCATCCGCGCCCTGGGTCTCGTGAAGCTGGCCGCGGCCAAGACGAATATGGCCCTGGGTCTGCTGGAGGAAAAAGAGGGCAACGCCGTGGTGGCCGCCGCCCAAGAGGTGGCCGACGGTAAGCTGGACGAGCATTTTGTCCTGGATGTCTTCCAGACCGGCTCCGGCACCTCCACCAACACCAACGCCAACGAGGTGATCGCCAACCGGGCGTCCCAGGTACTGGGCGGCGACCTGGGTTCTCGCCTGGTCCACCCCAACGACCACGTCAACATGGGCCAATCATCCAACGATGTTATTCCCACCTGCATACACCTGGCGGTGCTGATGGCCGCCGCGGAGGACCTGGCCCCGGCTCTGGAGAAGCTTCAGAGCGAGCTGCTGAAAAAATCCGAAGAGCTGTGGCCCATCATTAAAACAGGCCGCACCCACCTTCAGGACGCAACCCCGGTGCGGCTGGGGCAAGAGTTCCTCGGCTTCGCCGGCCAGGCGGGATACGGTGTCGAGCGCCTGGGCCGGATGAAGGATGCCCTGGCCGAGGTAGCCCTGGGCGGCACCGCCGTGGGAACCGGAGTCAACACCCACCCCGAGTTCTCCGCCCGTACCTGCCGCCTCCTGTCCGAGATGACCGGTGTCCACGTCCGGGAGACGGGCAACCACTTCCAGGCCCAAGCCGCCCTGGACGCCGTGGTGGAGGCCAGCGGCATCCTCAAGACCATCGCCATCAGCCTGCACAAGATGGCCAACGACATCCGCTTCCTGGCCTGCGGTCCCCGCGCCGGGCTGGGCGAGATTCTGGTGCCCGAGGTGCAGCCGGGCAGCTCAATCATGCCGGGCAAGGTCAACCCGGTGATCTCCGAATCGGTGATCCAGGTGGTGGCCCAGGTGATCGGCAACGATGCTACGGTGGCGCTGGCCGGGCAAGGGGGCTACTTTGAGCTGAATACCATGATGCCGGTGGCCGCCTACAACATTCTGCAGTCGATCTCGCTGTTGGCGGCGTCGGCCGGCAACTTCGCCGAACAGTGCGTCACCGGCATTCAGGCCACCTCGGTTGGGCCCGACATGGTGGAAAAAGGGCTGATGCTAGGTACCGGCCTGTCCCCTGCCATCGGCTATGACGCCGCGGCCGCCATCGCCAAGGAGGCAGCCGCCACCGGCAGCACGATCCGGGAAACGGCCAAGCTCAAAACTAGCCTGTCCGACGCCGAACTGGACAAGCTACTAGACCCGGAAGCCATGACCGAACCGGGCTTGGGGGCCGGTGGAGGCGGAGGGGGCTAGCCCTCTCCCTGCCGGTATCGCCGGCATTGTTGCTACAGTGACCGGCGTCGCCTCAAAACCGTCATTCCGAGAAGCGAAGCGCCAACCGTCATTCCGAGGAGCGGAGCGACGAGGAATCCGGTGGGGTCCCCCCATGGCAGCCTGGACCCATCACCCCAGACCTCTCGCATCACTCGGGGTGACGTATTTCCGGGTACCTTTGGGGCAAGACTCCGGTGCCCCATGGGTCATACCTCTTCTGAGCTTGTCGAAGAGCCAGAAGCGTGATCTTCTCAGTATTCGGCTAGGTTCCTTGAACACCCACGAAATGTCCGGGCTCGCGCCAATCGGCCTCGCAATGTGCCACCGATGACGCATTGGGCCCGGCCGGGAACTTTCCGGCGGCGCCAAGCGTCTTTGATGGTAATATTGAAGGCAGAGGTGACCCCATGATGAAGCTGATTGTATTCCTGACCTTGGCGTTAACAGTGTTTCTGATGGCGTGCTCATCGGGTGACGGCGAGGAAGCATTTAATGGGTCGTTCGCCGAAGAGTCGGAAGAACGAGCTGTTCGAGACGGGGCCGACATGGCGTTCCTTTCATCGGCCACTGCAGCGCCTGCGGCCACGGCGGCGCCCGGCGCTCGATTCGACGAGCAAGCGGTGGGAGCCAGCAAGGTATCCGGTGCTGCCCTGGAGACCGCCCAGCGGCGGGTCATCTCGTCGGCCTCGATTTCTATCGAGGTGGAGCTGGTGCAAGGTGCTATCGCCGAAGTGCGGGTCATCGCCGAAAGCCTTGGAGGATTCGTGGAGCACCTGGATAGCTCCGGAGGGCCGGAGCGCCAGCGGGCCTCCATGACCGTCCGGGTACCTCAGGGCCAATTTGACTCGGCGCTGGAGCGCATTGAAGCACTGGGCGAGGTGCAAAGCCGGAATGAGGGCGCTGAAGACGTATCGGAGCAGTTCATCGACCTGGAAGC
>CAJWBT010000191.1 GCA_913020235.1 uncultured Chloroflexota bacterium | reverse complement strand
ACGAAAATAGGTTGGCATCTTTCACCAGGACCCCTGCGAAGGAGGGAGGAAGAGCGGCGTGTGCTGCTCCGCCTTCGGCGGAGCAGCACACGCCTTACCCTCGTCCCCTGGGGAGGGGCGCGCCCAGGGCTATTTTCGTACCAATGACGGTTTATGGGCAAAGCCCATCCAGAGAAAAGGGAGGTGTGTCCTCTCCAGCCAGGGGATACGATCCAGGCGGTGGGGGCAGCGACCGGTTTGGTTAACAACGTCGTCGGTCAGAGTTTGAGACGCCGAAGGCCCCGCTCATAAGAGCGGGGCCTCTAATCTTGGCCCATTGTCTGTCTTGCCGCCGGCGGCCGCCGGGGTTACTTGAGCCAGTGCATGGTGTTGACCAGGATACGCCGGCCGCCGGGGTGATTGACGAAGTCCAGGTCTTTGTTGACCGGCCAGACCGACACGATGTCCATCAGCGGGATGTGCAGCAACTCCCTGGTGAAATCTTCGTAAATGGCCTCGGTCTTCATGCGCCGGTCTTCGCCCACGGCGGCCAGAGCGGCGTTGGCCCTTTCCTCACGATCGGCATCGCAGTTCTTGGACCGGTTGCTGAAGCAGCTGATGTAGAAGTTGATCTGCCGTCCGAAGTCGAACAACTCGCCGCCTGGGGCGAAGAAGATCAACCCCGGGGACGCGAAGGTGGGCTCCGGAGGATCCGAGCCGGCCACTGCGGCGATGGCCTCTTCGTTGGTACCACCCGCCTTGAGAACCTCCGCGGTGACCCTACCGGGGCCGGTCAGGTGTCTCTCCCTCCATATGCCGCCCTCCACAACCCTGATGTCCACGTTGATGCCGGCCTCCTGCCACATGATTCCCAAGGCCTCGGAGACCTCCACGTCCTTGACGTAGCGGCCTGCCCGTGTATAGAAAGGAATCTCATGGCTGTCGTCGTAGCCGATCTCGTCCAGCAGTTGCCGGGATTTCTCCGGGTCATAGGCATAGATGGGCTTGGCGTTCTCTTCGGTGACACCCAGGGTGCCGGCAATTCCGTTGGGGCCGCTGCGGCACTTGGAATCGGGGCCGAAGAAGGACAGGGCCAGGGACTCGCAGTCGATGGCATGGGTCATGGCCTGCCGCATCTTCAGCTGGCTCATGAACGGGTCCCAGATGGTGTCCACGTTGACGGTGTACACTTCTCCGGATACGATCGTTACAGCGTTGCCGTGCTCGCTATTGATCAGATCGTCGGCCAGATCGCCGGACACCGCCCAGGCGACATCGGCCTCACCGGTCTGGATCATGGCCATCCTCACCAGCTCTTCCCCGCGCCATAAGTAAGTCACATCGTTGATGGTGCCCTTCTGGGAGATGTATGCCACTGGTTGGGGCTCCACGTAGTCCTCGTACCGCTTCATGGTGATGGATTCGCCCCGCTTCCAGTCCGCCCACTCGTAGGGACCCCATCCGATAACAAGGCCGGCCTCGTCCCGGTCCTCCTGGGAGTTGTCCTGGTAGTAGCCGGGCGCTACGAAAACGTGGAACTGAGCGTAGCGAGGCAGCAAGGGGCAGGCCTTTTCGTCGCAAACGAAGTCGACGGTCAGGTCATCGATTATCTCGGCGTGGGAGCCCCTCACGTTGGAATAGGGGTTGAATTCAACATTGGAGCCCAGTATGTCGATGTTCCATTTGGCCGCCTCGGCGTTCCACTCTTCGCCGTTATGGAACTTCACCCCCGGCATGAGGTGGAGGCGCCACCGGGAGGGATCGATGATCTCGAAGCTCTCGAAGCCCCCGGTGGCGGTGTCCACGAAGTCCGGAGCAAGGAAGGAGATGGGCTGGACCACGTTGTGGTATACCTGGTTCGGGGTCAGCGTGGTGCCGAGCCAGGGATCGGGGATTGACGGCTCTTCGTTGATCACTATGGTGATGTCATCCCGGGCGACCACCGCCGCGGTGGGCCTGGGGGTAGGCTGGACTGTCGGTATGGGTGTGTTGGTGGGCCGGGGGGCCGAGGTGGCCGCTGGCCCGGTGGTGGCCGCGGGCACCTCGGTGGCGACGGGCGCCGGCGTATTGGTGGGTCGCGGCGTCGGCGTGGCCGCCGATCCGCAGGCTAAGATGAAGAGCAGAAGAAGCGTTACGCCAGTAAATATTACTGTCTTTGAGTTCCTTGGCCAGCGGTGATGCATGATCGGACCTCCCACGTATGAGAATATCAGAGGCCGAGGCTTGTCGGTCGATAAGAGCAGCCGCCGGTCAGCGCAAACGGGCATCTCCAGCCTGGTTGCGGAATGCGCGCTGCGGTGACCAGCAAGCCTATATAATCAGCCATCCTATTGAAGCGGACCTCAGAGCCGTGCCGGATGCCTGCGAAATTACTCTGGGCAATATATGCTATGCGAACTTATCTGTCAACTAAACTCGCAAGAAGTGATAATAATACACCATGTTTATCGCTATTCATGATAATCAAGCGCTCGATTATCGGCTTTTGGCCAAGATCTGGTGAACATAACCAATCCCTGGGCGGAAGGGTTGGCCCGGCCGGAGGGGCTGAGGGCCTCGACCTGGCGGCCAGGGCCTGCTACAGTGGCCCCTTGGATGTGAAGATGGCAGACGCAGGCGCGGGCATTACCCGCTCGCTCGGCACGGCATTGTCCTCACGGGGCCGGTTCGGTTCGCGGTGGGAAACCGTGGGCTGGCCGTGGGGAGACCGGGCAGGGGAAGAGGGGTAATGGAGTCGTCACCCGGCCGGAGTTTGACCAGTTCAGCTTTGCACCGCAACCCCTATCGCTTCGTGATTGCCGGACTTCTCCTGGCGGCCCACCTGACGGTGGGCATGAACGTCTTTGTTGTCTCCCCCCTCTTTCCTTTAATAATCAAAGAGTACGAGATAAGCCGAGCTTCGGCGAGCCTGCTGGTGGCCCTGCCGCTGCTCGTCTCCGCTGGTTTCGGTCTGCCAGGGGGGGTGATAACCGCCCGGCTCGGGCTCCGGAAGGCCTACCTGGTTGGGTGGTGCTTGGTGGCCCTGATGGCGCTTTCGGCGGCCGCTCCCAACTTCGTCACGCTGCTGGTGTTGCGACTGGCCTACGGTGCAGGAACCGCGTTCCTGCTGACGGCCTCCGGGCCGTTGCTGATGCGCTGGTTTAGCCCCAAAGAGTTCCGCGTCATGAATGGCCTGGATACGGCGGCTTTGAGCCTGGGTATTGCCCTGTCCACGACTACCGCGGCGCCCCTGGCCGCTGTGCTGGGGTGGCAGAGCACCCTCGGCGTTTTCGGGGCCGCCGGAGTGGTCGGTGCCGTGGCCTGGGCCTCCCTGGGCCGGACTCCCGACGGGAGCACCTACCGGGCGCCGGCGGTCAGCCGGAATGAGTTGTGGGCCGTCCTGTCGAACCGGTCGGTAATCCTGCTGGTGGCCGCCGATGCAGGTGTCCTGATGCAGTACACCGCCCTCAGCAGCTGGCTTCCCACCTTTTACCACGAGGTGCGGGGCATATCCCTGTCCCGGGCCGGCTTCGTCACGGGTCTCCTACCCTTCGTGGGGGTTTTCGCGGTGCTGGCGGGCGGAATCCTGGCTTCCCGAGTCCGCTCCAAGAGGGCATTCTTCACCGTGCCCGGGCTGATGGTACTGGTGGGCGGGTTGGGGTCTTTCCTTTCCGGCAACCTGGCCGGGATCTACGTATCCGTCATAATTCTCGGCATCGGGTCGTGGCTGTACGTGCCGACCCTGCTGTCACTGCCCATGGAGATGCCGGGCATGACTCCTGAGAGAGTCGCGATAGTTTGGGGCTTCTACCTTTCGGCATCCGGCTTTGGCATGTTCCTGTCTCCGCTCCTGGTGGGCGGTCTGCGGGACGTCACGGGCAGCTTTCTGCCGGGCTTCACGGTCTGCGCCGCGGCCGCCGGGTCACTTCTTGCCGCCGGTATTCTTTTGCCCGGGAGGGATTCTGGGACCGATTAGGCGCGGGCATCAAGATTGACAACAGATACGGCGGCGAGTACCTTTACATTCGGCGCCAGTGGGCCGAGGGAACCTGTTGCGCCGGCCGGCCAGCCACGGCCGGCGCCGCCGCCGGGTAGACCCCACGTATCCGTCTCGATACCGTCCCCCGCGGAACCGCCATCCTTCGGTCAGGCTGCTATATATTAATGTAAGTCTTCGCCTGCGCCGTTTTGATCTGCCGATGCGGGCGGAGAGCCGGCCGCCTGGGAGGCAGATAGATTCCGGACGGCCTCACCAGGCGCGAACCTGTGGGATCGTTGTGGAGAAGCAATGAATCCAGAGATGAAAGTGGTGGCCGAGCCCAGGCGAGAGATTCCGGTGGCGGCGGAGTGCGACGTGTTGGTGGCCGGTGGCGGCCCCGCCGGCTTTGGGGCCGCGTTGGCCGCCAGGCGCACCGGCGCCGAGACCCTGCTGATCGAGAGGAACGGGGTGCTTGGCGGCGCCTCGACAGCGGCCCTGATGAATGCCTGGAACTGCCCCGCTGAGAGCATGACCGGCGTCGCCAAAGAGGTGACCGACAAGCTGCTGGAGAACGGGGATGCCTACGCCGGCCCGCTGGTGAACTTCGACCCCGAGGCGCTGATGGACCTGGAGATGGATCTCCTGCTGGGGGCCGGCGCCCGGTTGCTTCTCTACACGTGGGTAGCGGAACCGTTGATGGACGACGGCCGCGTCCGGGGTGTGATCATCCAGAGCAAGTCGGGAAGGCAGGCCATTCTGGCCAAAACGGTGGTGGACACCACGGGAGACGCCGACCTGGCCTTCGCCGCCGGATGCCCCACGGTGAAGGGAAGAGAGGCGGACAACAAGATGCGCCCGGTGAACACCATGTTCCGCATGGCCGGGATCGATCTGGGGCAGCTTCTCGCTTATTGCCGCGAGCGCCCGGATCAGTTCCAGCGGGACCCTTCGTCGCATATCGCGGAAGCCGATGCCTCAGCCATCAGGCTCTCCGGTTTTTTTGACGCGGTGGAGGAGGGCCGGAACAGCGGCGAGTTGCCCCAAGAGGTCTTCTATCTGCGTTTCGAAGGGGTGGACTCCAAGCGGGGTATCATCACCCTGAACTCGGCGCGGGTCTATGGCGTGGACGGCACCGACATGTGGGATATCACCAGGGGTGACATCGAATCGCGAAAACAGAACAGGCAGCTGTTCGAGTTCGTGAAGAAACACATCCCCGGCTGCCAGGACGCCTACGTGATC
>CAJWBT010000190.1 GCA_913020235.1 uncultured Chloroflexota bacterium | reverse complement strand
GCACTTCCTTGACCGGCTCCCGCTCCCCCATTACGGCGTTCTTGCCGATGACCCGAAACACCAGCTTGTAGTCGTTGGGGTCGACGCCCATGCCGTCCACCCGGCGGGCGACCAGGGCTCGCACGTCGGCCAGATAGCTATCGATGCACTGCACCAGCACCGGATCCCGGGTGTAGGAGATGCAGATGCACCGGTAGCCCACCAGTTCCACCCCTTCCAGCCGGACGGTGTACTTTTCCCGGGGCAGAAACCGGGCCCCGGTAATCTTCACCGTCCGGCCGTCCACGGCCTCGCAGTTCAGGTCGCTCAGGTCCAGGACCCCCGACGGCTCGGTGTGGTAGAGGGGCGTCTCATTTTCGTGCAAGAAAAAGGTGGACACGCTAAGGGGGGTGCAGGCCAGGCCGAGATGGTTGGGCTCCACAAGGATGTGGTCCTCCCGCAGGGTGACGGTGATGCCCTCGCTGCCGTACTTCTGCCGGGGGATGGCGCAGGCCGCGCCGCACTCCAGCAGCTTGCCCGCTACCCAGCCGAGGGCCGGGTCGAACTCCTCCTTGATGGGCAGCGCGGCAAATATGGCGGCGTCATCGGACCGCCCGCAAAGGATCACCTGGGCGCCCTCGCCCAATGCCTCGATGTACGGCTCCACCCCGGCCATGCCGACAATGGTGGAGCACTTGTCGATGGCCTCTTGGCGCAGGGGCGGCAGGGGCCACAGAGGCTCCACCCGGTCCTGCTCCAGCTTGCGGGTAACGTACTCCCTGGACTGTTCCGAGTGGATAAGGGCCATTCTGAAGTGCAGGTTGTTCTCCCGGGCTATCTCTTCGACGATCTCCCGGGTCCATTGCAGGTGGGCGTCCGCGCCGGCGCCGCCGCTGGTGCCGACGACCATCGGTATTTGCCGGTCCACGGCGGCCTGGAGCATCAGGGCCAGGTCCCGCTTGGCGGCGTCCCGCCCGACGAAGGCCTTGCCCATCCCCAGGTAGTTGGGTCCCGGGTCGGTGCTCCCCCCGTCGCAGGCGATCAGGTGGGGGGCCTTCCGAAGCACCCGCTCCAGGGAACTCTCCTGGAAGCCGTAGCCAACGATGGCGGTGGGGGCCACGATGCGCAGTTCCTGATCGGACATGGAGGGCCTCCTCGACTTTGTGACCCCTTGCTGGTCAGCCGTCAGCGGTCAGCGCAGCGCCTTCACCGCCTTGGAGGTCCGGGCCAGGGCCTCCTCCACGTCGGCGCCGGAGATCTGGCGGTGGGTCACCATCCTGATGAACTGTTTGCCGGGAGAGCTTACCTTCACCCCATCCTGGGCCAGGGCACTGATAAGCCCCGCCGCCGTTCCAAGGGACGGGTCCACTTCAAGCATGATGATGTTGGTCTGTACTGCGTCCGGGTCAACCCCAAGCCCGTCGATGTTGGCCAGGCCACCGGCCAGCTGCCGGGCGCGGGCGTGGTCTTCCGCCAGAAGCTCGATCATGGTGTCCAGCGCCACCAGCCCGGCGGCGGCCAGGACTCCCGCCTGCCTCATCCCGCCGCCGACCATCTTGCGCCATCGGCGCGCCTGGTCGATGAAATCCTTGGAGCCGCAAATTACCGAACCAACCGGACAGCTCAGGCCTTTGGACAGGCAGAAGCTGACGTCGTCCACATCCTTGACCAGCTCCGCGGGCGGGACTTCAAGCGCAACGGCGGCATTGAAAATACGGGCGCCATCCATATGCACGCTGGCGCCGGCGGCGTGGGCCACTTCGCAGATCTTGCCGGTGTCCTCGGGGGTCTGCACGCCGCCGCCGCAACGGTTGTGGGTGTTCTCCAGGCAGACCAGAGTAGTCGGCGGGAAGTGGATGTTGCCCGGAGGACGGATGACAGCTTCCAGGTCGGCGGGGTCGATCCGGCCCTGGGGGCCATTGGGTATCAGCCGGAGTTGGGCTCCGGCAAGGGCCGCCACGCCGGCCGACTCGTTCCAGAACATGTGGGCCTGGTCGCCCATCACCACTTCATCGCCCCGGTGGCAGTAGGCCAGCCCGGCGACCAGGTTACTCATGGTGCCGCTGGCCATAAGCAGCCCGGCTTCCTTGCCCAACAGCTCCGCGGCTCGCTCCTGCAGCCGGTTGATGGAAGGGTCTTCCGAGAAAACGTCGTCGCCAACCTCGGCGTCGGCCATCGCCCGGCGCATCTCGTCGGTGGGGTGAGTTACCGTGTCGCTGCGGAGATCAATTACCCTCATCCGGGCCTCCACGCTCGAGAAATATGGGCAAGAAATATGGGCTATTCTAGCAGGATTCCGTGCCGGACACTATGGGGCGGAACCCGGCGCCCCGTCCCCCTTTGAGAAGGGGGGCCATAGGGGGGCCTGCATCGAACCTCCCCTAGGTCCCCTCCTTGCGGCTTTGCCTCAAAACCGTCATTCCGAGGAGAGAAGCGACGAGGAATCTGGTGCGGGGTCCCTCCATGGGAGCCAGGACCCACCACCCCAGACCCCTCGCTTGACTCGGGGTGACATTCTACAGGGTACTCTTGAGGCAAGGCCCTCCCTTCGCAATGAGGGGATGACACTTGGGAAGCTGTCTTGCGGATTCCAGCCAGGGCTGATGGCTGAAAGCTGACCGCTGAGCGCTGCCAGATTCCTTGCTAAACACGACCGGTTCTCCTAATATGGAAATAGATTCGAGGAGGTCGGAGCGGTGCGTCAGAGTGCCGTGTCATTCAAGGCCGGTGGCCTGAGTTTTGAGGGCGTAGTCGCCCAGCCTGAAGCCCACGTTGGTCAGATGCCGGGGGTTGTCGTGTGCCATCCTCACCCGCAGTATGGTGGCAATATGGACAGCAATGTGGTGCTGGCGGTGGCCTTTGCCCTGGCGGAGCAAGGGTTTGTCACCCTCCGGTTCAACTTCCGTGGCGTGGGCAGCAGCGAGGGCCAGTACGGCAAAGGGGAAGTGGAGCAACAGGAGGTGATGGGGGCGCTGGAACTGGTGAAGGCTTGGCCGGGGGTCGATGGGCGGAGGTTGGGGGTGGCCGGATACTCCTTCGGCGCCTCGGTGGTCTTGGGAAGCCCAGCGCTGCACCGGAAAGCGCGGGCCTTCGCCCTGATCTCGCCGCCGATGCGCGCCCTGGAGACTACGAAACTGCGAACGAACACCCACCCCACGCTGGTTATCGCCGGAGACCGGGACAAGCTGCTCCAGTCGGGCCAGCTTCCGGCGGCGTTGGAGTCTTTTGCCTATCCGCCGACCTGCCATGTCGTCGCCGGCGCCGACCACTTCTGGTTCGGATATGAGAGTCAGCTTGCGCCCCGGGTGGCCGAGTTCTTCTCCGAGACGTTGAAGTAGCCGTTGATGGTCCGAAATACTGAGGCTCCCATGCCCGCCGCCTCGCGGCGCCCTCCAATCTACAAGGACCTGCTCCTACTTCAGCTAGCGGCCCTGGTCTTTTTGACCGACCAGTTCACCAAGTTTCTGGTGCGGGAATTCCTCGCGTTTCGGGAGTCGTATCCCGGGGAAGGTTTATTCCGCATCACCCACACCTTCAATACAGGCAGCGCCTTTGGCCTGTTCCGGGACCAGAACTTCCCGCTCATCCTGGTGTCCGTGGTCGGGATCACCGTATTGGCGCTGATATACCGCGGCCAACGGCGGCATACCGATCTGCTGCGGCTTAGCCTGGGGTTGCAGGTCGGCGGTGCTACCGGGAACCTGCTGGACCGGTTGCGCTTGGGCCACGTCACCGACTTCCTGGACATCGGCGCCTGGCCGATTTTCAACGTGGCGGACGCCTCCATCGTGACCGGCCTGGCGCTGCTGGCGTGGATACTCCTCAAGTCAGATCGGGAGCGGGAGCGGGAAACCGCTCGTCAGGCCGCGCTACAGCAGTATTTCTACGCCTGGTGCCCGGTGTGCGACGGCGACATGGAGCCCCTGTACGAGGGCTGGCGGTGCTCTACCTGCGGTGTGAGGGAAAGGATCGTGGCCGATGGGACGGCCGCCGATAATCAACCGGTGACCATGGAGTTCGACCTGCCGTCCGCCGCCACCTCCTCTGTTATAGGAGAAGCAGAGGACCGACCCGAGGCCGCCTCTTGAAGCCCCCTCGCCAACAGGAAGGGGGCCAGGCCGCTGCGGCAGGTGTGGACCATGACGGGATCATCCCGGGTGGCCGGGGAATGCTGGTTTGACCTCACAGCTTGCCACAACCCGGGAGTTCAAGGTTGAAACCGGCGGGCCGCGCCTGGACCAGTTCCTTGCCGGCAGCGGCACCGGGCTGACCCGCAGCCAGTTGCACCGGCTCATCGTTGATGGCTCGGTTTTGCTCAACGGGGCCCGGTCCAGGCCATCCCAAAAGGTACAACCGGGAGACCGGGTGTCGCTGACCGAACCACCCCCGCGCCGGCTGGACCTGGTCCCTCAATGGATGCCGCTGACGGTGGTGTACCAGGATGGCGACCTGGTGGTAATCGACAAACCCTCCGGCCTGTCGGTGCACCCAGGGCCGGGGCACCCGGACCACACCCTGGTCAACGCTTTGCTGGCTCGATGCCCGGACATTCAAGGAATAGGTGGAGCCATCCGGCCGGGCATCGTGCACCGGCTCGACAAGGAAACCTCCGGGCTGATGATGGTGGCCAAGACCCACCAGGCCCACCAGGCCCTGTCGGCCCAGATAAAGGCGCGGCAGGTGACCAAGGGTTATCTCGCGCTGGCTACCGGGATGCTTTCGCCTCGCCGGGGCCGAATCGACGCGCCCATCGCCCGGGACCCGCGACACCGCAAGCGCATGGCGGTGGTGCTGGGAGGGCGGCAGGCGAGCACTCGCTATCGTGTTCTGGAAACCTTCTCCGGTTATAGCCTCCTGGAGCTGTACCTGGAGACGGGCCGCACGCACCAGGCGAGGGTCCATCTAGCCTACCTGGGACATCCCCTTCTGGGCGACGCGGTCTACGGCAGGTCCAGTCCCCTGCTGAAACGCCACTTCCTCCATGCTCACCACCTGGGCTTCCGGCATCCGGCCGCCGGGAACCCGGTTGAGTTCCGGTCCGATCTGCCCGCAGACCTGGCGTCGGTGGTGGACCTGGTGCGAGAAGGCGCGGTTACCTCATGACACCTCCGGGGCCTGGCGTCCGTCGGCCATTCAGCCGCCACATATCATGGTAGAATTATGCCCAACTATCGAGGAGATTGGTCTTGGCTGAAGCCGTCCGCGTCAGGTTCGCACCCAGTCCC
>CAJWBT010000189.1 GCA_913020235.1 uncultured Chloroflexota bacterium | reverse complement strand
GTATAGTTGCTGACCCGGCTCATCAGGATGATGCCCACGGCGAACCCGCCGGCGAAGATAATCCCGATGGAAGCGTCTAGGCGCAGGTTGGTCCGCCGGCTGATTCCGGTCATGGCCAGCGAGGCCGGCACGGCCCAGGCCAGCGCGCCCCAAAAGACGTTGCCGCCGAAGAGATAGGCCACCGACATGCCGGCCAGAGACGAATGGGCCACCGCGTCTCCCATGAAGGCCATCCCCTTCAGCACCACGAAGGTACCCACCACGGCACAGACCACGGCGGCAAACCCAGCGGCCAGAAAGGCGCGCTGCATAAACGCGAACTCTAGAGGTTCAACCAGACCATCGATCATTGTTGCGCTGTTCCCAAATCTATTCCTCGTGTTGGTGGTGCTGGTAGGCGTAGGCCTGGCCGTCCATGTGGACCAGCAAAAGGTGGGTGCCAAAGGTCTCGCTAAGCACTTTTTCGTTCAGGATCTCCGATGGGGAGCCGAAGGCAATCAGCTTCCGGTTGAGGCAGACCGCCTTGGCGCACCTGCCGGACACGCAAGAAAGGTCGTGGGTGCTGAAGACGACGGTCGTCCCTCCATCGCGCAGCTCGTCGACTATGTCCAGGAACCGGTGTTGGGCGGTGGCGTCCAGGCCCGCTACCGGCTCGTCCAGCAGCAGGAGGGCCGGGGTGTTTGCCAGCGCCCGGGCGAGGAGCACCCGCCGGCGTTGCCCGCCGGACAACTCGCCGATCAGCCGCTGCCGCAGCTCGTGCATCCCCACCTGTTCCAGGGCCCTTTCGGCCGCTTCCCGGTCCTCATTCGTGGTGCGGCGCAGCAGGCCCCGGCGGCCGTACCGGCCCATCAGCGCCACGTCGCCCACGGTCACGGGGAAGTCCCAGTCCACCAACTCCACCTGCGGCATGTACCCCATCTGACGCCGTTGGAAAGTCGAGGGCTGGCCCTGCACCAAAACCTGGCCGCGCCATGGCTTGACCAGGCCCAGGACCGCTTTCATCAGCGTGGACTTGCCGGAGCCGTTGGGGCCGATTATCCCCACGATGTCGCCCCGGGCAACTTCAAAGGTGATATCTTCCAGGACCGTGCGCTGATCATACCCGGTCCAGAGCCCCCGGACCTCCAGGGCCACGCCGGATTCCTCGGACCCTTCAAGGCTGGATGATCTGGCGTCGCTACGCTCGCCGGCCGGCGCCACGGCCGGGCTCTGCTCTCTTGTCTGGCTCATTGGATAGCCCTATCTCCTGTTCGGGCGAGTCCTGCCCCGCCGTTACTTCAAGTAGTCTGACAGGGTCCGGGCGTTGGCCCGCATCATCTCGACATAGGTGGTTACATTCTCGTCCAGGACATCGGAGTAGATCGTTCCAACGGCTACGCCGGCGTCTTCGGCGGCCCGCTCGATGACTTCCGACCGGAACTGGGGCTCGACGAAGACCGCCGGGAGCCCTTCACTGGCAACTCGGTCCAGGACGGCGACAATGGATGCCGGACTCACGTCGCCGGCGTCGCCGGATACAAATGATGACCCCCGCCATCCATAACGCCAGCCGAGATGGCCGAAGGCATCGTGGAACGTCACCAGGTACCGGCGCTCCGGCCGCACCCGGCCCAGGGTCTGGGCGATTTCCCGGTCCAGTTCATCCAGCTCCAGGATGTAGGCATCGGCATTGGCCTGGTAATCCGAGGCGTGGTCCGGGTCGGCACCGGCCAGGCCGTCCCGTATTCGCTCCACGTATTTGATGGTGAGCAGAGGGTTCTGCCAGAAGTGAGGGTCCCCCCACGGCGGCTGGAGTTCGTCCGCAAGCTCTCCAGGCACCTCGCCGGACCCCCAGTCTGTCTCCAGACCCTCCGAGGCGATCACGTGGACGGTGCCGGTCCCGGAGGCGGCTTGCAGCACCGGCTCCAGGAAGGCGTCAAGCTCCAAGCCGTTGGAGACTATGACATCGGCCTGGCTGATGTTGATGCTGTCCCTGGGCGTTGTCTGGAATGAGTGCACGTCTGCTCCCGGTGGGATGATCGAACGGACCTCGACCCGGCCGCCGCCCACGTTACTGACCAGGTCGGCCAGGAGTACGGTGGTGGTAACCACCTGCAACCGAGCACCGTCGCCGGCAGGGCCGACGGGGTCCCCTCCGCCCCCGCCGCAGGCCGCCAGCAGCCACGTGGCCGCCGCCAGAGCCCAGACTAACGCAAGGTGACCGGTTACCCGCCGCGGGAGTCCTGGAACTCTCCCGGCGCGACGGAAAGCTGGTTTGATTTCAGAGCCCGTACTCCTGCTCTTCATCCTGTGCCACAGCCGCATCCGATGGGCCCATCGTAGGACCCGAGGCTGTATATTAATACCTGGTATCATTTGCATCAAAGAGTGAGACAAAGTATCATCAGCTCCAAAAAAAGAGACTAGGCCGTGGCGGCTTGGGTGCGGACACAACGGAGGCAGCGCCCGTACACCTCCAGCCAGTGGCCGCTGATTTGGAAGTCGTGGGCCGACGACAGTTCCTGGAGCAAGGCTTCGATGTCGCACCCCAACAGGTCCTCTGAGGCCCCGCAATCCACGCACAGGAGGTGGTGGTGGTGCCCCCGGTGGCTTAGCTGGTAGTGGAGGGTGCCGTCTTCGAGAAGGACCCGGCAGAGGACCCCGGACTCCACCAGCAGTTTCAAGGAGCGGTAGACGGTGGCTCGGCCCACGGCCGGCAGCAGCCCCCGAAGCTCCTCGGCGGTGAAGTGACGCTGCTGGGCGGCTATGGCGTGGGCCACTGCCCGGCGAGGTGAAGTAGACCGGTAGCCCTGCTCTTCCAGGGTGTCCAGCAGCTGCTCCTCCAGGGAGAATCCTCGTTTGCGCACGTTATTGATACCTTGTCCCGATTATGACTTGATTGTAGCACAGGTGGAGGCAACAAGTCCAGCGGACGGTTGGCCCGGAGTGCTGCTCGCATTCTTGTCGCATTGGGCCTCTCAGCCAGATGCCTCATTCCTTAGCTGACTTTCTGCCCACCGACCCAAGAGGGTTTGGAGGCGTGCCGGGCTTCTCCCGGCACGCCTCCAATCCCCTATCCAGGGAGGGGGGAACCCCCCTCAAAAGAGCACGGTCTCTCCCAGGGGTCGATTCTGGGGGTGGTCGAGAATGGCCAAGAACCTGGGGAACGAAGCGCTTGGGCTCACAACAAACGCCGAGAAAGCCTGTTGTGTTGTAGGGCCCTCTCCCCGGCCCGGCTCTGAGAGGGCAGGGTGCGGTCTCCGGCAGGCTGAAGGCCGTAGAGGGGAGAAACCCCTCCAACCCCCCGGTTACTGATCGCTTCGTTGACAGCTAACTCAATCCAAGGCATCGACGGTGAAAAAATCCCCCTCGTTCCCCCTTTTTAAAAGGGGGAGACAGGGGGATTTCGCCGCAAGAATTGCCAGGCTGAGGTTCAAAGGGAAAGCCCCAAAATACCGGCAGAACCGGATAGGCTCCTAGCGGTACCAGGAGTCGCCGGCGGGCGGCCAGGGGTTGTCCGGGACCAGCACCTGGGAAAGCTGAGTGAACGCCCCTTTCATGGCGCCGGGGTGCAGCCAAATGCTGTTGAACCCCAGGTTGGTGTAGTTGGCGGTAACGCGGGAAGAGGTGTACCGGAGGCCCGTGCCCTTGATGTGATCGTCCATGGCCAGGGAATCTTCAATCTGGTAGATAACCAAGTAGATGCCCTCGCCGTACCGCTCCAGGAACCGGGCCGACGGAGCATTGTCGCTCTTGGGCTGAGCCAGCTCGATGAACGTGTCCTGGCCCGCCAAAGGCATTACGACGATCTCCAGGTCGGTGAAGCTGATCTGGTGGCGGGCCGTGACCTGGAGGCCGAACATCTCCTCCCAGCGTTGGATGGCTTGCTCCAGGTCGCGAACCAGCACCGCAACCTGCCGGATCTGTCGGGTCAAGGGGCGCCATTCTTTGTTCGGCCAATCGGGCCCGGCGGCCGGCCACGGGTTGTCCGTGGCGCCGGTCTCCACGATCTCCATGAATGTCCCGTTGGCGGAGGCGGGGTGCACGAAGGCGGAGCGTTGGCGCCCGTGCTCGGTCTCCCCGGTGATGCGGACGCCGAGGGACTTGAGATGAGGAATCAGCCGGTCGTACTCTTTCGTCTCGAAGACCAGCAGGTATGGGGCCTCACCCCGCCTGCTCAAGAACCTGGCACCCGGAGACTCGGCCGATGTGGGCTGGAGCAGCTCGACGAAGGTTCCGTTCCCGGCCGGCAGGACCATGTTGGTAAGGCCGTATTGGGTCAGGTCCTGGGAGTGGCAGACCTCCATGCCCAGCGCGCGCTGGTACAAATCGCGGCCTTCTTCCAGGTCCTTGACCATCATGGCTACCTGGCGCAGCCGCTCCAACATGTCAGTCACCTGCAATTGGGATTGGACTCACCGCCCGAGAAGCCATCGGAGAATGCCCAGTCGCCGCGACTGGAATTCTGTCCGGAGAGATACTCAAAGGACCAGCCGAGACGTGACGGTGATCTGGCGAAGGCCCCTAGGCGCGGTTGGGTAAGACCAGGATGGCCTTACCTCCCACGTGACGCTCCCCTTCGGCGCCGGTGAGCATGATATCGCACTCAACCAGGTTCTCCCCGTCTTCCTGGCGGGTGTCGGTGACGGTGGCGGATATCTTCAAGGGCTTGTTGTGGGGCACCGGCTGGCGGAAAACCAGGTCCAGGTCCTTGAGTGCGCCCGGCCCGGCCCAGTTGGTCAGGAGCCGGGTCATCATTGCCATGGACATGATGCCTGGGACGATTGGGCCGGGAAGACCCACCTTCTCCGCGGTCTCCTGGTCGGTGAACCGGCTGGCCTTGGCTTGGCCCCAGACCCCGCAGAAAGCGATCACTCGTTCGTCGGTAGCTTCGGTCTCCAGCGGCCCGATTTCAGCTCCCAGCTCAATGTCTTCGATATATAGCAATTCTATCCCCACTTCTTTTTGCCTTGATTTAATCCAATTGGGGCAAAAGCCCAAAATCTGGGAACCGGGTCACTCCTTCCTGGCGAAGGACTCCTGTACGTCGGCTACAACCTCGTTGTTCTGGTTGCGGAAGGTCGTCTCCCAGACGATGAATACCATGGTGCCGCTACGGCCCGTCTTTGGGTAAACGTCCTTGAGATGGGAGGAAGCCGTCAGGAAGTCCCCGGCGACGATGGGCGCCCTGGGCTCGACCCGCTGCCCCGCGTGCATCTGCACCCGGCCAAACTTGAT
>CAJWBT010000188.1 GCA_913020235.1 uncultured Chloroflexota bacterium | reverse complement strand
CCGGGCCAGATGATGTTGCCCCGGCACGTGGTCTTCCCGGCATACAGCGAGTCGACCAACTCCTGGCAGTTGATGGCGTGGGCCATCGCCTGCCGCACCTTTACCTTCTTCATCTCCGGATGCCAGATGTTGTTGACGGTGAGCGCGTAGGTCTCGGCCGAACTGCCGAACTTAACCATGTCATCCGACAGGCCGCCAATGCCATCCACGCCAAGATCCCACCCGATATCAGCCTCGCCGGCCTCGATCATGGCAGAGATAACCAGGGGCTCACCTCGCCAGAGCCAGGTGGAACTCTGGATTAAAGGCTTTTGGAACTCGAAGTGGTCTCCAACCGGGACGTAGTCCTCGTAGGCTTCCTGGGTGATGGACACGCCGGGGTTCCAGGCCACGTGCTTGTAGGGACCAAAGCCGATGCTCGTGCGGGCCCGCTCCTCCTCGGATGCGCCGACCACCCACTCAGGGGCCTCGAAGTTTACGAAAAACGCGGTGCTGGGGAAGATCGGGCACGGGTCGGCACAGTTGATTTCGAGAGTAAACTCGTCCACCGCCGCGGCAGTGAAAGGACCGGTGTAATTGATGCTGCCGGAGGGAGGGCTTACCAGGGCGAGTTCGCCCGGGCTACCGAGAGAGACCATGCTGGGCAGGGCGGCCTCCGCATTCCAAGCCTCCCCGTTGTGGAACTTGACTCCCTGCCGTAGTTCAAACCGCCAGGTGTCCCCGTCTATTTGGTCCCAACTCACCGTGGCGCCGGTGGGAACAATGCGCAGGTCGTCCCCCGACTGCCAGGTGAGCGGGTCCTGGAGGTTCGAGTGGCTGATAAACTGGGTGAGGGCGGCGCCAAGGGAGCCGAGGGAACTCATCAAGACCGGCTCCTCGGGCATTACCAAGGTAATGTGGTCCCGAGCGGAAGTTGCACCCGCCGGCGCCGCGGTTGGGACGGCCGTGGCCACCGGGGCTGCCGCCGTTGCGGTTGGGGCCGTGGTCGGCCGCGGGGTTGCCGTTGCCGATCCTCCGCAAGCTACTACTGCCAGGGCAACCAGAGCGACCGCACCCAACATCCACCGCCGCCAATAGGTATTCGTCGATGGGATCATGATTCTCGCTCCTTCCGTAACCGGTTACACGAATTCGTCATTTTCAGCCCAATACCCGCTGCCAACAAGCGTGGCAGCGGGCCAGACTATCCGAGTCCTCAAGTAGCAATTTTCATTCTGCGAGAATCATTGAAACCCATTTCGGGCTACTTTGTCAAGGTTAGCTGATGGATATGTAAGCTAGGCGCGTGGTCTGGCCGTTGTCCACCGTTTTTCATGAGGTATCAGCGATCATTCCCGTCCGACCGTCTTCCGCTGAACCACTTTCTGGAGCGTTCTTGCCGGGCGAGGTTGACCTGCGATACCCGGTCAAGAAACCCGCTGATGACGATGTAGTGGAAGTCATATCCGAGCAACGTGTCCAAAGCGGCCCAAAGGGAATACAGGAACAGCAGGAGGGCGCTGGTGCCGAGGGTCAGGGCCAGGCGGTACGGCAGGTCGGCGACGACGACTACGGTGACCAGGAGCACGATCAACGATTGAATCGCCGTCGCTTGCAGGCCCTGAAACGCCCCCCAGGCCAGCTTCCTGCGCCGGAACGAGCGCGCAATCAAGTAGGACACGACCGGGCAGGGCACGAGGGAAAAGGGAACGGGGAGCAAGAATATGGTTAACGGCACCCCGATCAGCAAGGCGCTGCCGTGGGCGATGGAACTGCCCCGCTGCTCTATTTTCGTATATTGCGGCGCTTCCGGTTCCATATTCCGCTCCGGCTGTCCCCGGTTCATGGCGCCTCCGGCCGAGAGCAGGAAGTGCCGGCCCTCCGCCTCAAGAAAGTTTCCTTCTAGCCCCGCCGATATGGCGGGCACCGGCCTGGTCTCGGAAGCATCCAGGTGACACAGCGGCCCTGGAGCCGGCCGGTTCATAGCACGATGATACCTTTTTGACGCCAAGCGCACAATTCTCCATCCACAACATCATCGCATGTGGCATCGGATCCCGGGTCTAGGAGCCGCGGGATGCGCCCAAGAAGCGTACCGGCGGCCCGGTCTTCGTCTCGCAACAGCCGGCGAGCCATGAATGCACAAGACAAGAGTGCATAATAGATGAAAGCGGTATGGCCAGTTCCTCCGGCAGGTTGTAGACTGGGGTTGGCCCGCCCGGAGGTTTGGGCCGCACCAGGAAGTGGCCCGAGCACCGGCGCGGGAGACCGCAAGGGCAACCAAAGTCCGTGGCCAGGCTAAATGAGAGGTGACAGAATGCCGCCGAATGGAATTCCTTCGTACAAGTTTCCGGTCCGGGGCTCCAATCACATGGTGGTCGCCGGTCATTACCTGGCGGCCGCAGCGGGTCTTCGCATCTTGGAACAGGGAGGCAACGCCATCGATGCCGGTGTGGCTGCGGGTATCGCTGTAAATGTGACCATGCCCCACTGGACCAGCTTCGCCGGAGTAGCGCCCATCATCATCTACTTGGCGGATAAGGACGAAGTGGTGACCATCAGCGGCGTGGGCCGCTGGCCCAAGGCGGCTACGCTGGAGTATTTCCGCGACACCTATGGCGAAATACCCGTTGGAGTGGCCCGGAGCGCGGTGCCCGGCGCCTGCGACGCCTGGCTGCGGGCCCTGGAGCTTTACGGCACTATGACTTTTGAGCAAGCCGTGCAGCCTGCCCTGGAGCTGGCCGAGGGTGGGTTTCCCGCCTCCGACACTTTTGTGGCCAGAATCAAGGACCACGAAAAGTTCCTCAGTGCCAACCCGGGCAGCCGCGAGCTGTTCCTACCCGGTGGCAAGCCGCTGGAACTGGGGCAGCATTTCGTCCAGAAGGACCTGGCCGGCGTGTTCCGTGGGATGATCGAGGCAGAGCGGGCCGGCTCGGGCAACGGACGAGAGGCCGGCGTCCATGCCGCTCGAGACTACTTCTACAAAGGGGACGTGGCGGAGAAGATGGTGCGCTTCGCCCAGGAGCAGGGCGGCCTCATAACCATGGAAGACTTCGCCGACTTCAGTGTCAAGGTGGAGAAGCCGGAGACGGGCACCTACAAGGACTACACTCTCTGCACCTGCGGGCCCTGGTGCCAGGGGCCCAGCCTCATCGAGGTGCTGAACCTGATCGAAGGGTATGAGCTGCAGTCCATGGGCCACAACTCCACCCAGTACCTCCACGTCTTTATCGAGGCCGTCAAGCTGGCTTTCTCCGACCGGGATGCCTACTTTGGGGACCCCGATTTTGTGGAGATTCCTATTGCGGGGCTCTTATCAAAGGAGTACGCCGCCGAGCGCCGGAAGGCCTTGGACGCGTCCCGGGCGTGGCCGGAGTTGCCGCCTCCGGGCAATCCCTGGCCCTTCCAGGGGGTTGACCGGCCGGCCGCCAGGGGGATAGACGTCCCCAGGCTTGCTGCCCCAATGGCGTCCGACACCGCATCTACCTGTGCGGTTGACCGGTGGGGCAACGCCTTCGCCGCGACCTTCAGCGACTCATTTACCGCCACGCCCATAGTGCCGGGCCTGGGCATGATAATCTCCTCACGGGGAGGCCAGAGCTGGCTCGACCCAGACCTCCCCAACTGCATGGGGCCCTGGAAGCGGCCACGCATAACGCCCAACCCCGCGATCGCCTTCAAGGACGGCAAGCTCTTCATGCCCTTCGCCACCCCGGGGACCGACGCCCAGGTACAGGCCATGGCCCAGATGTTTATCAACATGGTGGAGTTCGGCCTGACTCCTCAGCAGGCGGTGGAAGAGCCCAGGTTCAACAGCTTCAGCTTCCCGGGCTCCTACTGGCCCCATGCCTATCACCCAGGCATGGTGCAGTTGGAGGGCCGCATTGACGAGGAGGCAGCCGCCGGGCTGGCCCGTCTCGGGCACAAGGTGGAGTGGAGCGCGGATTGGACGCACGAAGCGGGCGGCCTTTGCGGCATCGTGGTGGATCCGAAGTGGGGCACTCTGGTGGGTGCTGCCGACCTTCGCAAGGAGTGTCACGCCATCGGCGGGTAGCGGGTCGTGCGACAGCGCCGGCAAGTTTCTTCGTGAAGGCTGGGAGCCTCATTCTTGCAGGAATGAGGTTTCCCACACCTTTCCGAAAAGAACCCAAAGGACGGGGTTATTACTGCCGGTACCGGAACAGCGCGTTCAATGGGAGGCGAGGAAGTGGAGTACACAGAACTGGAGCAGTTGCCGGACCACCCGGATGGAGGCCAGGCGTCGGCATGGCAGCGCCTGCGCGTGGACGGCGCCGTTGCCCGCCCATTGACCCTGACCCCCGAAGACCTGGCGAGGTTGGGCAGAGGGGAGATGGTGGAGGACTTCAAATGTGAGGAGGGATGGGTGGTGCCGGGTCAGGCGTGGGAAGGTGTGCCGGTGGGCAAGATATTGGGTGCGGCCGGACCTCTTGCCGAAGCGAGATACGTGAGTTTTAGCGCCGGGGGATTCACCGCGGCGATAACCCTTGAAGAGGCGTACGACGCCACCGCGCTGCTGGCCCTGCGGCTGAACGGCGAGCCCCTCACGCCCGGCCACGGCGGGCCCTGCCGGCTGGTGGTCGCCGGTAAGGACTGCTTCGTCAGCGTCAAATGGGTTGACCACATAGAGGTGACGGTCGACCAGCCCGTGGAGACTGCCCGTGAAATCTCCCTGCGGCGCATCGGGAGATTGTAGTCGTAGGGGCGGGTTGACGGACCGGGTATCAAGCCATCTTCGAGACCCTGGTCTAGGCTTCTTCGTACTCTTTCACGGCGGCCTCGTTTAGCTCCAGTCCCAGCCCCGGCTTTTCAGGCAACGTCAGCCACCCCCGGTCGTAGCGAGGTGGGTCTATCCAGATCACCTCGTCGCGCAGCGTGTGTCCGTAGTGGAACTCCACCGTCCAGCCGTTGGCCACCCCCGCGATTAGATGCATGTTGTGGTGGGGCTGGCCGCCCCCGTTGGCCACCGGAATACTGAAAGCTTGGGCCAGGTGGGCGATCTTCTGGGCCTCGGTGAAGCCCCCCACGTGGATCACGTTGGGCTGGACGAAGTCAACCGCCCCGTTGGCGACGAGCTCCCGGTAGAGCCAGCGCCTTCCCGGCAGCGAGCCCCCGTGGCCGATGGGGATGCTGGTGCACTGGCGCAGCGAAGCCAGCAGCCTGAAGTCCGTCTTTATCCCGTATTTCCCATTTAGGATAAAAGTGTGATGCGATAGATTGGCGACTTTCA
>CAJWBT010000187.1 GCA_913020235.1 uncultured Chloroflexota bacterium | reverse complement strand
GCCCGGTGGATAGCTCCGCGGTACGGAAGCGGTTGGAGCGGCTGGAAGATGGGCTTTCCCCCTACGCCTGTCGCTCTACCAGGTCTCTAGGCCGGGAGCGGCCGGAGCCGGCTTGCCCGCTCCGTACCGAGTTCCAGCGGGACCGGGACCGCATCATCCACACCAATGCTTTTCGGCGTCTCAAGCACAAGACCCAGGTGTTCATCGCGCCCACCGGCGACCACTACGTGACCCGGCTCACCCACACCCTCGAAGTGGCCCAGATCGCCCGGACCATCGCCCGAGCCCTTAACCTGAACGAGGATCTGGTGGAGGCCATGGCCCAGGGCCACGACTTGGGACATACGCCCTTCGGCCACGTGGGCGAAGAGTCTCTGGACCAGCTCACCGAGTCGGGGTTTTCCCACAGTGCCCAGAGCCTGCGCATCGTGGAGCGGTTGGAGAAGGACGGCCGGGGGTTGAACCTGACCTGGGAGGTGCGGCAGGGCATCGTTTCCCACTCCAAGCCCCGTGGGGACTTCCTGGCGGCCGGCCTGACGGAAAAGCTGACCCTGGAGGCGCAGGTGCTCCGGCTGGCCGATTCGGTGGCCTACCTGAACCACGATATCGCCGACGCCATCCGCGCCGGCATGCTGAACGTGTCCGACCTGCCGTATGAGGCAAACCGGACGCTGGGCACGACCCACTCCCGGCGCATCAACTCGCTGGTGACCGATATCGTCAGCGCTTCCTGGGCCGCCTCCGGGGAGGATGGAAAGCCGCAAGGGGAGATACCCGCCATCACCATGAGCCCCCGGGTCCAACAGGCCATGGTCCAGCTCCGGGAGTACATGTTCGAACAGTTGTACCTGCCCCTGGGCCGGAGTGAGGAGTCGGAGGCAGCCCGGGATATCGTGCGCCTGCTGTACCGCCACTTCGTCCAGAACCCGGAGGAGGTGCCGCCTCCCTACTTCGGCCAAGGAGCCACCCCTCAGCAAGCCGCCACCGACTACCTTGCCGGGATGACCGACCACTACGCCATTCGCCTGGCAGAGCGGTTGCGGCCGGGCATCAGCCGCGGCGTCTTCGCCGGCGTCACCCTGGATTAGAGTCCCCCGGTGGGCACGACGTTCCCCCTCCGTGGCGGACCGCCGGGGCCGCCAGGCCCCGGACCAGAAAAAACCACCTTCCCCCAATGAGAGGGAAGGTGGCGCGCCCCTGCTTCTCCGAGACGGGATTTCGACACCTGGCAGCCTCCCGTAAAGGGAGACCGGCGGGCTACTGGCTCGGTGGCGGAGCCGGGGCTGGATTGTACAGCTCGTGGGCCAGGGTGACCGGAACCACCCGGGCCAGCTCCTCCACCGTCCACTTGCCGTCCTTGGAGATGGTTTTCACCGGAGCTGGCTCGTTGAGCAGGGACACCAGCCCCTCGTTCACGTAGAAGACGTGGCCGTTCACGTGGGCTGATTCGTCGGAGCCCAGCCACACCACCATGGGGGCCACGTCCCCGGGCTCTCCGCGGAGAACGCCGCCGGCGGAACTGATGCCCCGGGCCGACCGGAGGGCCCGGGCCTCCTCGGGTACGCTGGTCGTCATCCGGGTGGCGGCGCTGGGCGAAATGGCGTTGGCGGTGACCCCGTAGCGCCCCATGTCCCGGGCCACGACCCGGGTGAAGCCGGCGATGCCATCCTTGGCCGCGCCATAGTTGGCCTGGCCCGAGTTGCCCCACAGGCCGGACGTTGAGCTGAAGGTAATGACCCGCCCCGAGCGTTGCTGCCGGAACAGGATGCAGGCGTGCTTCACCACGCTGAATGTTCCCTTCAAATGGACGGCAATGACGTCGTCCCACTCCTGTTCGCCCATGTTGAAGATCATCCGGTCCCGCAGGATTCCGGCAACGGTGACCACTATGTCGAGCTTGCCGAAGCTGTCTATGGCGGTCTGGACGATTCTTTCACCGCCCGACATGGTGGCAACCGATTCGGTACAGGCGACGGCGGTGCCGCCCGCCTCACGGATCTCGGACACCACCTGCTCAGCTACCGACTGGTCCTGGCCGCTGCCGTCTACGTTTACTCCGGCGTCGGCCACCACCACCTTTGCGCCTTCCTCCGCCATCAGCATGGCCACCCCACGGCCGATTCCCCGGCCGGAGCCGGTCACAATCGCTACTTTGTCTTGCACTAGATTTCCCATTGCAGACCCCCTGCCGCGAACAATCTTATTTCTGGGACGCCGCTGGCGCCGGGTTGTAGATGCCTTTGGTGAGGACGTCCCGAGCCAGCGGGGCCAGCGCCTCCAACGTCCATCGGCCGCTGGGCTCGTAGATGGCCCGATCTGCCCAAGGCGACGACATCAAGGACACGCTGTTGCCGTAGACCAGAAAGACCTGGGCGTTGATGTTTGCGGCATGGTCGCTGGCCAGGTAACAGACGAAGGGCGCGATACCTTCGGGATCCAGCTCCTTCAGGTCATTCCCTTCGGAGAGGCTGGTGACTCCGCCCCGGGCCCGGAGTTCCGCGGCGCTGTCCGGGATGTTGCCGATCATCCGGGTGTTGGCTCTGGGGGCGATGGAGTTCACCGTGACCCCGTAGCGTCCCAGGTCCCGGCCCACCACCTTGGTAAATCCGGCGATGCCCGACTTAGCCGCGCCGTAGTTGGCCTGGCCCGAGTTGCCCACCAGGCCCGACTGGGAGCTGAAGGTGATGATCCGCCCGGAGCGCTGCTGGCGGAACAGAATGGAGGCATTCTTCACCACGGTGAAGGTGCCCTTCAAATGGACGGCGATCACGTCGTCCCACTCCGCTTCGCTCATGTTGAAGATCATCCGGTCCCGTAGGATGCCGGCGCAGGTGACCACGATATCCAGCTTGCCGAAGCGGTCTACGGCGGTCTGGACGATCTTCTCTCCACCGGCCATGGTGGCCACCGACTCGGTACAGGCAACAGCGGTCCCTCCCGCCGCCTGAATCTCGGACGCCACCACCTCGGCAATCGATTGGTCGAAGCCGCTGCCGTCCACATTCACTCCGGGATCGACCACCACCACCTTGGCTCCCTCTTCGGCCATCAGCTTGGCCACGCTCCGGCCGATACCCCGGCCGGAGCCGGTGACGATGGCTACCTTATCTTTCAACTCGTCAACCATAGCCCCTCCTTCATCTTGGAAGTGTCACCGGCGGCTGCCGGCCATTTTCGGATGCGCCGGCTGCTCGAGGGCAGCCCTTCCTCGAACCTGGAAATCTAACGGGCGCCTCACCGGGATGTTTCACCCAACTGCTTTTTCATTATCTTTCGGCAAGCCGGTCCGAGCCACGCGGAGAATCGGAAGCGATCTGCGCCGGAAGGTCTCGACTAAACCGGTCCTTCATCTGCCGCAGGTAGATCAGGGCAGGCCAACGCGATGCTAGAAAGAACTCAGGATCAGGCCAAGGGATTCCGGGAGGGCAGGGCCACCGTCGCCGACCCGGGGGTGGTCTTTTGGGCCTCCTGGTTCTCCAGCCAGATCTCGCAGTCCACCAAGTGTTGCCCGTCTTGCTCGTACTTCTTGGTCACGCTCCCCTTGGCGGAGATGGGGCTGCCCGGCGGGTCCATTCCGCGGTACTGGCAGGTGAGCCGCTTCAAGACCCCCAGCGGTCCCATCCAGGTCGTCATGAACTGGCCCAGGTAGGCGTTCTTCAGCGCGCCATGGATGATCACCCCGTCGAGGCCGGTGCCCTGGGCGAAGTCCTTGTCGTAGTGGATCTCGTAGAAGTCCCCGGAGGAACCCGCGTACTGCACCAGTTGCCGGGTGGTGGGATGCTTAACCAGGGGCGGCATAGCCATCCCCTCGCTAACGTCTTCCCAGTATACTTGCTCACCCATAAGATACCCCTCAGTAGCGGATTGACGTGGCGGTCTGGGTAGCGGCCACCTGGTCGAACTGGTTGCGGTAGGTAATCACCACGGTGGTGAAAAGCATGGGTCCCAGGCGGCCGGAGCGCTCGGTGATGTTGGAGACGTGGGCAACCGCGGTGATTCGATCGCCGGGCCGGACCGGTTGGAAATACTCCCAGTCACTGCCCCCGTCCAGGGCGCGCTCGAAGGGAATATCGAAGGGTAGGTCCGGACGGCCGGCCTTCGCGGAACGCAGGAACGTGGGCGGCGCGATCAGGCCGCCGTACTGGCTCTGGCGAGCCGCCTCTTCGTCGTTGAACAGGGGGTTGTCGTCCCCGATGGCCTCGGCGAACCTGACGATCGCCCCCTTTTCAATATCGATGGTCACGGGGGGGCTCTCGCAGCCGATGGCTTGCTGTCGCATTTCTTCGGTCAGGAAAGGTGCTGGCGTAGACACGGAAAACCTCCCTTTCTCTATGCAGGCCAAAGTCTACAGCCAGCGGTTAATGGTGTCAAGAAGTCGCCAAGCAGGGGAGGCCTTGGCCCGTCATGTGCTCCGGGATTCCCCGATGGTCCGCCGCACCATGGGGTGTCCGCGCCCGGGCCGCAGGCGCAAACCAGGCGGCATCATCTGGTTGGACGCGCCGCCCCTTTCAAGGTATTATTGGGGAACTTTACCGGGACCGTCGGCACCGCCGTTTCCACCGGCTGGGGGCTCTCCCGCGGGCCAGCGGGGCAACCCCCGGCAAACGTTGGACCGAACAGGGAGGTGTATCGTGAAGTACGGCTTCTACACGCCCAATGCCGGGGTCACCGGGGGGCAGCCCGACTCACTGGCGGCGATAGCCCGCCAAGGCGACCAGCTAGGTTTCGAGTACATGGTCTTTCCCGACCATGTGGTCCAGCCCAAGAACATCTCCTCCCCGTACCCCTACACCGTTAAAGGCGACTTCGCGGGCGGCGAGGAGGGCGGTGGTGAGTGGATGGAGCAGCTCACCACCTTGGGCTTCCTGGCCGCGGTCACCGAGCGGATCCAGCTGGTGACCAGCGTAATGATCGTCCCGCACCGGCCCGCGATCCTCACCGCCAAGATGCTGGCCACCGTGGACGTGCTGTCCAAGGGCAGGCTCATCGTGGGCGTCGGCGTCGGCTGGATGGAGGAAGAGTTCTTGGCCCTGGACGCGCCGCCCTTCGCCAAACGAGGCGCGGTGTCCAATGAGTACATCAGGGCCTTCAAGGAACTCTGGACCAGCGACAACCCCACCTTTGAAGGCGAGTTTTGCCGGTTCTCCAACCTGACTTTCCTACCCAAACCGGTGCGAAAACCCCATCCGCCCATCTGGGTCGGCGGCCAGAGCCGCCCGGCGATCCG
>CAJWBT010000186.1 GCA_913020235.1 uncultured Chloroflexota bacterium | reverse complement strand
CGCAGCCGGGGCACCATTTGAAATCGTACTCCGGGTTCTTCTTGCTCATGCCCGGGCCATCTCCCTGCGAGGGGCGCTCGCCATATCGGTGATCTGTTGGACCAGGTCCCGGACCTTGAACGGCAGGCCGGTGTACTGGGTGATGGCCTCCGCCCGCACTCCCTGGGAGCGGAGGATGCTGGCGAACTGCCCCTGATAGTTCAACTCGGGCACAATTACCAGCTCCTTTTGTCTCAACTCTTTCAGCAACCGGGGGGGCAACGGGTTCAAGAACATGGTGTAATACCAGGAGACGGGGACGCCCTGCTCCTTCAACTTGACGTAAGCCTCCTGAACCGGTCCTTTGGAGCCTCCCCAGGGTAGGAGGGCAATCGGCTCCTCGGGTCTATCCCGTTCGTAAGTATCTGTTTCTAGCAGCTTCAGTTTGCTGAACCGCCGCTCGGTCATCTGCACGTGGCGTTCGGCCAGGTGAGTGGTGTCTCCCATGTCGTCGTGCTCGCTGCCATTGGCCACGTAGGCCCCTGGGCTGCCAGGGATGGGCATGGGCGAAAGCTCAAGACCCGCATAGCGATGGTAGCTGTTGGCGCCCTGGAAGACCCGCCGGTTCGTCACCTCTATCTTTGATAGGTCTGGCTTGGGGATATTCTGCACCCGTTCCGCCAGGGTCATCTCGCTCATCAGAATGACGGGACCTTGATACCGCTCCGCCCAGTTGAGGGCCGCCACGGCGCCGTGAAAACACTCTTCGACGGAGCCGGGGGCGATGATAGGAAGCCGGACATCGCCGTGGGCCGGGAACATGCACGCCATCAGGTCCGATTGTTCGGTCTTGGTCGGCAGGCCGGTTGCCGGGCCGGCCCGCTGCACGTCCACCACAACGCAAGGAATCTCCGCCATCCAAGCCAGTCCCAGGCCTTCGCTCATCAGCGAGATGCCCGGCCCGGAGGTAGCGGTCATGGACTTCTTCCCGGCGAATCCGCCGCCCAACACCGCCGTAATGGACTCGATTTCCGAGCTTACTTGGTAGACGAACTTTCCAGGACCCACCAGGCCGCGTTCCAGATAGACCAATATGGCGGTAGCCGGAGAGATAGGATAGCCCGCGAAGAACTCCAGCCCTCCGGCCAGAGCGCCCAGGGCCACGGCCTCGTTTCCCTTGAGCATTAGCTGGGGCCCGTCCGGCATTTGCGGGGTCGCCAGCTCGCCCAACGCAAAACCGATCTGGGAGATGTGCTCCCAGCCATGGCTGATCGCCAGGATGTTGGACTTGATGATCTCCGCGTCGGTGGATCGGCCGCGGGTGAACCGCTGCACGACAAACCTCTCCAGGAAATCCTTGGACATGTTTACCAGGTACGCCAGCGCGCCGACCACGATCATGTTGGCGGCCCGGTTGTTGCCCGTCGACCGGGCCAGGTCGTCTATGGGCAGGCCAAGAACACGGGGGTCCGGTTCTAGCTGGAACTCGTTGGAGTTGAAGATAACCACGCCGCCGTCTCGCACGTCCCCGAGGTGGGCGTGATAGGCTTCCAGGTTAAAGGCCACCAAGACGTCCACGTCGTCCCCGGGGCTCAGGACCGGCTCAACCGAGATCCGTACCTGGGTCCAGGTGGGTCCACCCATGATCTGGGAGGGAAAAGTGGCGAAGGTTAGGGCATGATAACCAGCCGTCGTGGAGGTCTGCGCCAGAGCTTCCGCCGAGGTAACAACCCCCTGTCCCCCTTCACCGGCGAACCGAACGACAAAGTCGCGGACTAGCATGGGCAGACCTCCCGGCCTTTTGCTCAGGGCAGACGGATACCAGGATTGGATTCAGTGGTGGAGCGGCGGGCAGGTGACCGATGAATGCGTATACGGGAAGGGCGAACGGCCACGTTAGGGCGCAAGTGTTTTGGGGTTCTTGCCATGGTGGTTATTGGGATCGGTCCTCTCGACTCCCTGAGGTCAAGGCGACCTCATTAAGGTCACCCTATTCGCCGTTATCGCAACAACCCGACAGGTTGACAACTTTATTCCGAGGGCTCTCTTACGAATATAACATCCGGCTTCGACCATTGTCAATTGAAGCTGAGCCATAAGATTCCGCCTCAAGTATTGCCCCTTTGCGCTCAGGTTACAACATTGTTGGAGGTTCATGGGTATGCTAGAATCCGTATCATGGAGGACATCAAATTCTGGGTGGCGTTGAACCGCGTCCCCCAGCTTGGAACGGTTAGATTCCGCAAACTGGAGGCCCATTTCGGCGAGCTGGCAAACGCATGGCGGGCCAGCTTTGGCGAATTGAAGGCCGCCGGGATGGAAGACCGGCCGGCCCGCGAGATAGTGGCGGCCCGGAGCCGTATCTCCCCTGACGCTGAGAACGAGAGGCTGAAATTGGCCGGGGTGAACGCGGTCAACTGGCATCACCCTGATTACCCCTCCCGGCTGAAAGAGATTCCAGATCCACCCCCGGTCCTTTACTACAAAGGCACCCTGCTTCCGGCCGACGAACGGGCGGTGGCGGTGGTGGGGACCCGGGGACCCACTACCTACGGCCGCGAGGCGGCGGCTGCTTTGACCACCGACCTCGCACGCAACGGCCTTACCATCGTCAGTGGACTGGCCCGGGGTATAGACGGCGTCGCTCACCGGGCGGCCCTGGACGCTGGAGGGCGGACCATCGCCGTCCTCGCCAACGGGCTGGACACGGTCTACCCCAGGGAGCACGCCGGGCTGTTCCAGCGGGCCCAGGAACAAGGCGCGGTGGTTAGCGATTATCCCCTGGGCGTGCGGCCTGATCCCCGCTACTTCCCCCGGCGGAACCGGCTGATCAGCGGCATGAGCCTGGGGACCCTGGTGATCGAGGCCCCCGAAAAAAGTGGCGCCGGATGGACGGTGTACCACGCCCTGGAACAGAACCGGGAGGTCTTCTGCGTTCCGGGAAGCATCTTCTCGCCGGTCAGCCAGTTCACCAACAGAATGATCCAGGAAGGCGCCAAATTGGTGTCCAGCTACACCGACGTGCTGGAAGAGCTTAACTTGACCGTGGTCGCCCATCAGGTGGAAATGCCCTTGGTCCAGGACCCGGACGACGAGGCCGAAGCGGCCTTGCTCCACCATCTGGACGACGAACCCCTACACATCGACGATATCCGCAGAAGTGCCAGCTTGCCCATTGCCGCTGTCAGCAGCCTCCTGTCCATGCTGGAGCTGAGGGGAAAAGTGAAGCAGGTGGGTTGCATGCACTACATTCGAATTCGGGAGACTAGCGCAGCCTATGGCAACTGACTCTGGGAGGAAAGCCTCCACCCGATCCAAGCCCAAACCCAAGTCCCGAGCCGGCGGGCCGGCTCGCAAGAAAGCGAGCCCCCGGAAGAGCATCTTGAAGGCCAGCCTGGCCGGCAAGCATCTGGTTATCGTTGAGTCCCCGGCAAAGGCCCGCACTGTTGGCCAAATCCTGGGGAGGAAATACGTGGTCACGGCTTCCCTTGGCCATGTTCGGGACCTGCCCAAGAGCAAGATCGGGGTGGACATCGACCAGGACTTCGAACCGTCCTACATAATAATGCAGGACAAGAAGACCGTGCTCAACGACCTGAAGAGAGCCGGCGAACAAGCGAAGAGCATCTATCTGGCCACCGACCCGGACCGAGAAGGAGAAGCCATCTCCTGGCACCTCCAGGCGGCTGCTGAGTGGAACAAGAGGTCCGAGCCGCCCAAGCGGGTGGTTTTTCACGAAATCACCAAAGAGGCCGTGATGGAAGCCTTCGAGCACCCCAGGGAAATCGACATGCAGCTGGTCAACGCCCAACAGGCCAGACGCATCTTGGACCGGCTGGTGGGCTACCAGATCAGCCCCCTGCTCTGGCGGCGAGTCCAACGGGGTCTCTCGGCCGGCCGGGTCCAATCGGTGGCCTTGCGGATGGTGGTGGACCGGGAGCGGGAGATACAGTCGTTCGTGCCGGTGGAGTCCTGGACGCTGGAGGCCCAGCTCCACAAAGAGACCGGCAAGCCCACCCCGGAAGACCTGTTCACGGCGGTGCTCCACTCCGCCAAAGGGCGGAAAGGCCGGCTGGCCATCGCCAATGAGGAGGAGGCCCGGCGCTACGAAACCGAACTCGGCGGCGCGGCCTACGCGGTAGCCAGCGTGACCAAACGGGAAGTGCGCCAACGGCCGGCCGCGCCCTTCACCACGAGCACCATGCAGCAAGACGCTGGGCGCAAGCTCAGGTTCACCGCCCAGAAGACCATGAGGGTTGCGCAACAGCTCTACGAGGGTCTCCCGGTGGGCCCTGGAGGCCCGGTGGGTTTGATCACCTACATGCGCACCGACTCTACCCAGGTTGCGGTGTCGGCCGTGGGTGAGGTGCGGGACTACATCCGGGATCGTTACGGCAAAGAGTACCTGCCGGAGAAGCCGAGGACGTACACCAAGCGGTCTAAGGCTGCCCAGGAAGCTCACGAGGCTATCCGGCCTACCTCTGCCCGGCGCGACCCGGAGGCGATGAAGGCTCACCTGGACCGGGACCAGCACAATTTGTATAAGCTGATCTGGGAGCGGATGGTTGCCAGCCAGATGGCCGATGTCCGGTCCGAAGCCACCACCGCGGATATTGAGGCTACCTGCAAGGTATCGCCCGACGTCTACATCTTTCGGGCCACGGGATCAGTACTCAAGTTCCCTGGATATCGTTTGGTGTACGCGGAGAGGCAGGACGAGGGCCCGAGGGGAGAGGGCCGCCGGGTACTGCCGGCGCTGGCCAACGCCGACCGGCTGCGGTGCAACAAGCTCGAAGCCCTTCAGCATTTCACCGAACCTCCTCCACGGTTTACGGAAGGAACGTTGATCAGGGCGATGGAGGAGCAGGGCATCGGCCGGCCCAGCACCTACGCGCCGACCATCGGCACTCTGCTGGACCGCCACTACGTTGGCAAAGAGCAGACCCGCCTGGTGCCCTCGCCATTGGGAACCACCGTCGCCGAGCTGTTGACCGAATACTTCACCGAGGTCATGGACCCGGAGTTTACCGCCAGGATGGAAAAGGAGCTGGACGACGTGTCCCGCGGCGAACGGCAGTGGGTCCCCATGCTGGATGAGTTCTACGGTCCTTTTCAAAAGGCCCTGGAAGCTGCTCAGGAGTTGATGCCCCGGAGAAAAGTGGAAGAGGAAACCGACGAAATTTGCGAGGCCTGCGCCCGGCCCATGGTGATCAAGACCGGGCGGTTCGGCCGGTTCCTCGCCTGCACCGGCTTC
>CAJWBT010000185.1 GCA_913020235.1 uncultured Chloroflexota bacterium | reverse complement strand
TCGCCCACTCGGCCGGCCGCAACACCGGGATGAACCTGGCCGACTACCTGAACCTCTACCCAAAGTTCGTGGACAACACCACCGTCGGTGGCGGCTCCTTTGAGTTCCACCTGGCCCACGCCTTGAACGCTATCGCCGGCGGGCGGATCAACTGCGCCGTCATCACCTACAGCTCCCAGGCCCGGTCGGGCGGCGTCTCGGTGGGTACCGGCGGCGTGGCCCGGTTCGGCCACCCCAAGCTTGAGCCGTCGCCGGATAGCTTCGAAGAGCTGTACGGGCTGACCACTGTGGGCATGTACGCGATGATCGCCCAGCGGCACATGCACCTGTACGGCACTACCTCGGAGCAGCTGGCCGAGGTGGCCGTGGCGATGCGCAAGCACGCATCCATGAACCCCGAGGCGATGTTCCGCGACCCCATCACCGTCGAGGACGTGGTCAACTCCAGAGTGATATCGTCTCCTCTTCACCTCCCGGATTGTTGCCTGATCAGCGACGGCGGAGGCGCGGTGGTGGTGGCCTCACCGGAGTTGGCCCGGAGCTGCCGGCACAAGCCGGTATGGGTGCTGGGCACCGGCGAAGCGATAGCCCACCAGGGGGCGGGCAAGCGAGACCTGATCTACATCGCCGCGAAACAGAGCCACGAGCCGGCCTTCGCCATGGCCGGAGTGACCCATCAGGACATCGACATGGCGATGATCTACGACTCGTTCACCATCACGGTTGTCGAGACGCTGGAGGACCTGGGCTTCTGCCAGAAGGGTGAGGGTGGAGACTTCGTATCCGGCGGCCGGTTGCAGGTCGGAGGGGAGCTGCCCATCAACACCGATGGCGGCGGCCTCTCGTCCAACCATCCAGGGATGCGAGGCATCTTCCTGCTATTGGAGGCCACGCGGCAGCTCCGCAACCAGTTCGAAGGGACCCCACGCCAGGTCCCCAACTGCCGGATCGCCCTCTGCCACGGCACGGGTGGCACCCTGGCAACCCGTCACAGCGGCGGGACAGTGATTCTGGGGAGGGATTAGACCATGCCCGAATGGAAGAAGCCGCTGCCGACCATCGTTGGCGAGACCAAGCCCTTCTGGGACTCCTGCCGGCAGGGTCGCCTGATTATCCAGAAGTGCGAGAGCTGCGGCGAGTACCAATTCTATCCCCGGGGCATCTGCGCCCACTGCTGGTCCAACGACGTCGCCTGGGTCCAATCTAGCGGCAAGGGCACGGTCTGGACCTTCACGGTGACCTACCAGAACCGAACACCGGGGTTCGCCGAAGACGTCCCCTACGTCCTGGCCATGGTGGAGTTGGATGAAGGGGTGAAGATGTTTACTAACATCGTCGATTGTAACCCGAAGGATGTGAAGATCGGCATGCCGGTGGAGGTGACCTTCGTCCAGGCTACCGGCCAGATCACCATCCCGTACTTCAAGCCGGCCGGGTAGACAGACCCCCGGCCATCCCTGGGACGTTGGTTTCGCCCATCACCAAGAGTGGAATACACCTCGCCGCTCCGTCGCCGCGGACGCCGGATAGCTCCCGTCCTAGTACTCAGTCAACCTAAATCTGCAATTGTCATTTTGAGCGAATCGAAGAATCTCAGCGTATCGACAAGATTCCTCGTCGCTCTGCTCCTCGGAACGACATCCTTTCAAAACCAAGTTGACTGAGTACTAGTGCTTTCTTCCGGTAATCGGCGTTGCCAAATTCGTTCGTGGTGAGCCCTTCGAACCGCCTGCCCCCGCCCTTCGACACGTCCGTCTTCGTCCCGACGCGTCGGGCCATATTCGGGGTTCAGGGCGAAGGGATGATCCTGACGGCTACTTCCAAGACCGAGTGCGAGCACTCAATCAACTTGGTTGTAACAGGATGTCATTCTGAGGAGCGGAGCGACGTGGAATCTCAGCGTAACAACGAGATTCTTCGCTTTGCTCAGAATGACAACGATCAGGTTCAGGTGGACTGAGTACTAGAGGCCCCCTCCGGCCGGTTTCGGTCGGCGGGCTTCGCTCGGCCGACGCCAGGCGGTAGCCAAGCCCCCGCTCCAAGAGAATGTAACGAGGCCGGCGGGGGTCCGGCTCCAGCTTCCGCCGCAGCCCGGGCGATATAGGTGCGCACGTAGTCCCCTTCGTCCCCGTAGTCCGGCCCCCAACAACACGCCACGGTAACACCGACCGGCCCATGTTATACTGGGTTGTCCCCGGCCCGGCGCCGCCGCTCCGGGCAATTATCTCGATTGAAGACCCCAGGGGAGACCCCCGCAAATGCTCCAGCCGATGGCGTCGGAGGGGAGTTTGCCCACAGACTGGGAGGAGGAAGGTGCCTAAATGGCCGCGTCTGAGACCTTTGATCAGCTGATTGACCTGGCGGATCAGGCCGTGCAGAAGACACTACAGTACTTCGAGGGTTCCGGGGCCCAGTCCGCGGCCCGCGTCGATCGCTGGGGGGTGTGGGAGGTAGCAGCCCACATGCTTTTCTGGCACCGGGCCACCACCGAAGCGGCCGTGGCCGTGGGCCGAGGCGGACCCGCACTCCGCCACACGGTCAACGTTGACGTTCTCAATGAGGACGCCGTCGGCAAGACCGCCGGGACAACCCTCGCCGACATCGTCGCTCAGCTCAAGCAGTCACATCAAGAATTACTCGCGGCAATCCGGGAACTGCCCGACCCCGACGCGGTGCTGATGTACCGAGCCGACGGTTCAGCCCCCACCGGCAGGGACCGGATGCGCACTATCGCCCGTCACTGGACCGGGCACCTGGAGCAGTTGCAGGCCGCCGCCGGAACGTGATTCCCACGGGGAAGTTCCGCCGGAGGGGCCTCCGGCCTCCTCACAGAGAATCCTCCCACGGTGGCTGAAGCAAGAGAGAAGCAGCAGTAGTGTTCCCCGATGACACGCTGGCGCAAGAGGTAGAGTCCTTCGCGGTGCGGCTGGCCACGGGGGCCGGGGAAATCCTCGCGGCTCACTTTGGGCGGCAGATCTCCGTGGAGTACAAAGACAAGGCCCACCGGGACCCGGTTACTTCCGCCGACCTCGCCTGCCAGAAGTACCTTGCTGAGGAGATAACCCGGCAGTTTCCGGGGCACGGCATCCTCGGGGAGGAGGACGCCGACGCGTCCGACACGGCCTGCCCGGACTACCTTTGGGCGCTGGACCCCCTGGACGGGACCACCAACTTCCTCAACGGGCTTCCGGTCTACGCATCGTCGATCGGCATTTTGTACCGGGGCCGGCCCCTGGCGGGCGCGCTCTACATACCCTGGCCCAAGCCCGGCGGCGGGTTCGTCATGCACTGCCGCCGGGGCGGCGGCTGCTTCGTGGATGAGGAACCGGTCACGGTCTACCAGTCAGAAGAGCCGGGGAGCAACCGCCTCGTCGGCCTGCCCGGCTCTTTCGCCCATACCTCCAGATTCAAAGGCAGATTCACCGGGGGGCCCCACTCCAGCGGAGGAGAACCGCGGACCACGGGCAGCACTGCCTACGAGCTGGCGATGACCGCTTTCGGCGTGATGCAATACTCGGTTCACGGCGCGCCCCACCTTTGGGACGTGGCGGCCGGGGTACTGGCGGTCATGGAGGCCCAGGGGACGGTGATGGCGCGACTGCCCGGCGAGAAACGGTGGCATCCTCTGGAATCCCTGGTGCCCAACTGGGAGACGCAGCCGCCGAGCCTCAAAGATTTGAGGCGTTGGGTGGCTCCCCTGGTGGCCGGCAACCGTCAGGTGGCGCCTCTCATCACGCACAGCATCCGGCCCAGGTTCCGCCTGTCGGCTAAGCTGCGCCGGCTGTGGCGGCCCATCCGTCCGAAAAGACAAGCTGGGCCGAAAAAATAACCCGGAGCTAATGCCATGTCTTCGCCGCCGGTTTCCAATATCGTAGAAAAGCGTGGGGGCGAGGAATGCCTCGCCCCTGCTTGGTACTTCTCCACCGCCTCCGCCTGACCCCGGGGGGCCGGCAGCGACTACAATGACTCAGGATTGGTCCGGCTCCCAACCCCAGGGGCGGGGGCCCCAGCCGGCTTCGAACACCTCACCCCTCTTGACCGTCATCACCGGCACCAACGCCTTGTCCAGCCGCCGGGAGCCGCCGACCACGTCGTAGACCACCCAATCGCCGTCCTTGACTTCCAGTATCGAGATATCGGCCTGCCGGCCAACGCTAAGGGTACCCAGCCGGTTTTCCTCTCCAGCCGCTTTGGCGGGGTTCAATGTGGACATGGTAACCACCTGGTCCATGGTGAACCCCATGGCCAGGAACCGGCTCATCATCTCGGTCATGCTGTGGACGGTGCGCAGCCGGCCGGGCTGGGTCAGGTCGGTGCTGATGCAGTGGGGCGACAGCCCCTGATCCAGAATCCGCTCACCCACGTCGAAGCTGAAGTTCATCCGGCCGTGGGCCGTATCCAGCCACACACCTCGATCGTTGGCCTCTTTGGCCTCGGGGACCAGCTTCCCGTCCGCGCCCAGCACGCCGCCCGGATTGGCGGTAAAGAAGTGGGTGACGATGTCCCCCTCCTCCAATATAGGCAGCAGCTGGCGGATGACGTTGGCGTCGTAGCGTTTCTCCGTGTCCCCGATGTGGACCATGAGCTTGATGCCGGCTTCCTTGGCGGCCTGTTTGGCCAGGCGCGGCATCTCCATTCCCATGATCTCCAGCGCTGGGGACACCATCCGCGCCTTGATGCCGGAAATCCAGGCGCGGTTCTCCGAGGCTATCTGTACCGTCTTCTCCAGGTTAATGCTGGCCGGGCTGAAGATGTCGGGAGATGTGTTCAGGCCGGTACGGCAGATATGCAAAAAGCAGATGACCTCGGTATGGTTGTTCGGGATGATGTGCATGGGGAAACCGCCGAAATTGTCGCAACCGGCGCTGCCCGCGTCCACCATGGTGGTGACGCCGGCGCGGACCCCCCCGAGGTCGGGCGCCACTCCGTTGTCGTTCACCCCGTCGTAGACGTGGGTGTGCATGTCGATCAGGCCGGGTGTGACCAGCTTCCCGCGAACCTCAATGATGCGGCTGGCTGCCTCGATCGCGATGCTGGGGGCAATCCGGGTGATCTTGCCGTTCTCTACCGCAACATCATTGACGCCGTGGATGCCCTGTGAGGGATCAATTACGGTGCCACCTTTAATCAGCAAATCGTACACGCCGAAACCTACCTCCTGGAGTCAGTTAAACATCTCCCCAACCGACAGCCCCTTATGAATTCGATGGATCGCCTCGCCCAACAGGGGAGCCACCGACAACACGGTGATCTTGCCGT
>CAJWBT010000184.1 GCA_913020235.1 uncultured Chloroflexota bacterium | reverse complement strand
GCCGCGCTGTGCTGGAGAGGTGCCGGAGTGGCCGAACGGGCGCGACTGGAAATCGCGTAGGGGTTAATCGCCTCTCGCGGGTTCGAATCCCGCCCTCTCCGCCGCCCACACCTATCGAGTCTCTCCCGGTTTTCAAGCCTCTCAACCACCACCGGTTCCCACCCCATGGCTTACCGGCTTGCATATGGTCTCGCTTCGGGGAGGTTATGCGACATTCCCTCCCCACGATCGTCTTTCCGGCGAAGGCCGGAATCCAGAGAAGTGTTGGCTGGATCCCCCTTCCGCGGAAGGGCCGGGATGACGGACCGGCTATCAGGCCATTTGCGAGAAACTAGGCTAGTAGTCAGTCAACTTGAAACTGATCGTTGTCCTTCTGAGCGAAGCGTAGAGTCTCGTTGTTACGCTGAGATTCTACGTCGCTCCGCTCCTCAGAATGACATCCTGTTAAAACCAAGTTGACTGAACACTAGGGCCCGGTGCGGCCTCGTCCCTGAGAAGCCATCCCGAACCCTGGTTCGACATGCTCACAACGAACGGTGGAAAAGTTCTCGGTCCCGTCGTCCTTCGACCGGCCCAGGAGGAGTTTGCCGAGCCGCGATTCGAGGTGGGTGAAGAAGAGGCAGCTACAAGAGCATTTCGCTCTGGGTTCCCAGTCCCTTGGATGGGTACAGCTCCGGATTGGCGCAGTGCTCCAACCGCTGCCCCCTGAGCCCGGCGATCAGGTTGCGGGCGGCCACCAGGCACATCTCGCGGCGGGTGGCGATGGAGGCACTGCCGATGTGAGGGGTGATGACGATATTGTCCAGGGTCAGCAGCGGGTCGTCGGGGGAAATCGGCTCCGGGTCGGTCACGTCCAGTGCGGCGGCCCGAATCCACTTCTCGCTGAGGGCGGTGTAGAGGGCCTTCGAGTCCACCACCGGGCCCCGGGCCAGGTTGATGAGGATGGCGGTGGGCCTCATCATGCGGAGTTCCCGCTCGCTGATGAAGTGCCGTGTCTCCGGCGTCAGCGGCACGTGCAAAGAAACGAAGTCCGCCGTACCCAGCACGGTGGGCGGGTCGGCATACTCCAGACCGTACCGTTGTTCCATGTCGGGCTTGCGGGTGCGGGAGTAGTAGATCACCTTCATGTCGAAGCCGCGGGCCCGTTTCGCCATTTCCAGGCCGATCTGGCCCAGGCCCACGATTCCCAGGGTGGCGTCGTGGACGTCAGCGCCCAGCCAGTACATCGGGTGAAACTGCATTTCCCATTGGCCGGCCCGCACCCACCGGTCGGACTCGCCGATGCGGCGTGCCGCCGACAACAGCAGGGCGAACCCAACGTCCGCCGTGGCCTTGGCCAGGACACCCGGGGTGTAGCCCACCAAAATGCGGTGCCGCGACGCCTCGGCCACGTCTATGTTGTCCAGTCCCACAGCCAGCTGGCTGATGACTTTGAGCTTGGGTGCGCGGTCCATCATCGAACCGTCGACCCGGTCCATGATGTTGGTCAACACCCCGTCCACATTCGCTATCTTGTCGGCGAGTTCTTGCGGGCTGGGTGGAGACTCGCTGGGCCACACTTCCAGTTGGGCTGCCCCGTCGATCAACTCCAGGGCTTCCGGAAAGATATGGCGAGTGACGAACGCCCGGAGATTGGGCATGGCCGGCCGCTCTTCTCCTGGTAGCAGGTTTCGCCGACGTAGCGGAGGGTAGCAGGTTTCGCCATTGTAGCTGAACCTCCTGCCATTTTCCAGCCGTGGGCAGGGTGATATACTTAGTGGCCGGTCCACAAAGCGGCGATCACCCGCCCCTTCCCGCTCTCCGGTTGGGTGTGTCAGGAGCGAATCGCAGGCGGGCAGGGCCTCTCCGGACGTGCTGTTTTCATAGCCCTTGCACTTGAGAAGCGGGCGCTGAAGATCTGAGGCCGGAGGACGGCCGCAGTCTCCAGCGGCGAAGCCGCATCCAAGGGGAAGAATTCTCCGCGGTGTGTGTCCAGAGTTAACCCTGGTCTCGGGAGGACGGGATGACCCTGTTTCTGAACGAAAAAGAGGTAGTCCAACTGCTCCCCATGGGGGAATGCATCCAGGCGCTTGACGAGGCCTTCGCCCACGCGGGAGCCGGTCAGACAGAGCTAAGGCCCCGCTCCCGTATCCGCATGCCCCAAGGCTTTTTCCACTTCATGGCGGCGGCGGACGCCGGCCACGGGGTCTTCGGTTACAAGGCTTATCCGTCCTTCGCGGGGCCCAAGGGCAGCAAGTCCATAGTGAACCTTTTCGACTTCGACACCGGAGAGCTGCTGTCCTGCATGGAAGGCGGGCGGCTTGGCCAGATTCGCACCGGGGCTGCCTCCGGTCTGGCCACCCGGTACATGGCCCGGGCCGACGCAGCCACCGTGGCCGTCATCGGCTCCGGCTTCCAGGCCCGTACCCAGCTAGAGGCCGTGTGCGCGGTGCGGACCATCCGCCAGGCGCGGGTCTTCAGCCGCCGCCAGGAGCGGCGAGAGGAGTTCGCCCGCCAGATGAGCCAACGGTTGGAGCTGGACGTAGAGGCGGCGGACAGCGCCGCGGCTTGCGTCGACGGCGCCGACATCGTCGTGGTCATCACTTCGGCCCGAGACCCGGTGCTGGAAGGCGAGTGGCTGGCGACGGGCGCCCACGTCAACGCCGCCGGCGGCAACCACTGGATGCGGCGGGAAGTCGATGAGGCCGTGGTGGCCCGGTCCGAGGTCATCGTGGTAGATGACCTGGAGCAGGCCAAGGCGGAGTGCGGCGACCTGATCTGGCCGGAGGCCAGGGGAAGGTTCCGCTGGGACTTGGCCCACGAACTCCAGGACGTGGTCGCGGGCCGGGTGCAGGGCCGGCCATCCCAAGAGGCGGTTACCCTCTTCGAATCCCTGGGAGTGGCCCTGGAGGACATCGCGGCGGCCCAGCTGGTCTACCGCAAGGCTCGGGACCAGGGCGTCGGCCAGGAGCTGCCGTTCTAGGTGCGGCTAGGCACCGCTACGCCTCAACGATATCCCAATATCAACAGCCTGAACCCGGTTTGGGCCGGGACCCCTAACCCAGCCTTCCCCTTTGCCAAGGGCCTTGCCTTAAGAGCACCTTGGAATATGTCACCCCGAGTGAAGCGGGGGGTCTGGGGTGGTGGGGCCAGATTGCCCTGGAGGAACCCCGCACCAGATTCCTCGTCGCTTCGCTCCTCGGAATGACAGTTTTGGGGCAAGGCCTTCGCCAGGGGGAAGGGATGTGCAAACCAGCGCCCGGCCCGCTCTACAGGCCCAGCTTGCCGGGGTTCATGATGTTGGCCGGATCCAGGGCCCGCTTCAAGGCCCTCAAGACATCGTGCCCCACGCCCATCTCCCGCGCCAGCAGGTGGTTCAGCTTCACCCCGACCCCGTGGCAGTATTCCATCACACCACCCATGTCCTGGGCCAGGGACAAGACCTGCTCCACCACACCGGCCAGGTTGTCACGGAAGCTATCGCCGGCGGCGCCCGGCTCGGCCACCAGCAGCATGGAAAACAGCTCCGGGCGGCTCCAGATGGCGTACTCCACGACCCGGACGCCGCTGCCGGCCATGATCTGGTCGCACTGTCTCCGGTATTCCAGCACCTTGGAGATGGGCAAGCCCACGTGCAGGTAGTCGAAGGCGCGCCCGCCCGCCAGATCCCAGCGGACCTGGCGCGGCTGGCCCAAGGCCGAGCGCTTGTAGTTCAGTCCGGACTCGTGGCGATCCTTCCAGTAGGCCATCGTCGGACCCGAGCCGGTGGCCCGGCCTCCGAACCGCTGGCAGACCTGCATCGACCGCTGTTCCTGGGCCGCAACCCCCTCCCAGAAGCCCTCGAAGAGCAGGAACAGCTGAACGCCGTCTTCCTCCTCGGTCAGGTCGAGCAGGGCCGGCCGGACCCCCAGAGCCAGCAGTTCAGCGGCGGCGCCAAAACCCCGGTCGAAGTTGTCGAAAGACGCAGTGGCGAAGACCTGGGCTTCCGGGAACCGGTAGACCTGGACCGTAGCCCTGGTGATGATACCGAAAACGCCCTCGCTGCCGATAAAAAGCTGGTTCAGGTTGGGACCCGAGGAATACTTGGGCACCGGCCGGGTGTTCATGACGCTGCCATCCGGCAGCACCACTTCCAGCGCCACAACCTGTTGCCCCATGGGACCGTGGGCCGCCGCGCGGTAGCCCACCCCGTTGGTCGAGATGGCCCCGCCGACGGTGGCGATGGGAACGCTGTACGGGTCGTGGCCGGGCATGAGGCCCTGTTCCGCCAGCTTCTCCGCCAGGTCTTGCAGCACCAGGCCCGCTTCGACCTCGGCGGTCAGGTCGGTGGGGTTGACCGCCAGGACCCGGTTCATCCTTCCCAGGTCGACGATGATGCCGCCCCGTACCGGGAGGGTGCCGCCCATGACTCCGGTACCGCCCCCGTAGGGGACCAGCGGGGTCTGCCGCCGGAGAGCCAGGGCCACGATCTCCGACACCTCCTTCGTCGAACCGGGCCGGACCACGGCATCGGCCAGCCGCTCGAAGGCCCGTTCAGCGCCAAAGGCCCGGAACGGGGTCAAGGCGTCGGCGGAATACCGGTCGAGGTCGTAGGGGCCGGTCAGCACGTTGGCCTCCCCGACGATCTTGGCGAGGGATTGAGTGGTCGAGCTATCCAGCACGGGCTTTCCGATTGCTTCTCAGCGGGCCGCTTCTTGATCCCGGGTCAACGGCGAAGGGCCTGATTCTCTCATGGCAGGGGCCGGTACTGCCACTGGGCTCCGTCAGGGGTGTCCTCCACCGTCACACCGTGCCGGTCGAGGCCTTCCCGGATCTGGTCGGCCAGGGCATACTGCTTAGCGCGCCGCAGCTCGGCGCGGGTGTCCAGCAAAAGCTGGATGAAGGGCGCGGCCACCAGGTGGTCGCCACTCTCCGGGTCCCGCCCTTCGAAGGCCAAGCCAAGGATGCCGCCCAGGTGGCGGAGGGTTTTCTGGGCCTCGCCGACGCTGCGGTCGGCATCTCGGGCCCGGTTGATTTCCCGTGCCAGGTCGAAAAGGGCGGCGAGGGCCCTGGGGGTGTTGAGGTCGTCGTCCATCGACGCCATGAACTGACTCCGGTGTGGCTCGGGGTCCAGGGGCTCCCCGGCGCCGGTATCGCTCCAGCTCAGGGCGTGGCGCAGCCGCTCCCCGCTCCGCTCCATGGCGGCGCAGCCTTCTTCGTTGAACTGAAGCGGGCTGCGGTAGTGGGAGCTGAGGAAATAGAGACGCAGGGAGTCGGCGTCGAATTGCTCCAGGGCTTCCTCCACCGACACCAGGTTGCCCAGGCTCTTGCTCATCTTGTCCCGGCCCAGCTGGAGCAGGCCGT
>CAJWBT010000183.1 GCA_913020235.1 uncultured Chloroflexota bacterium | reverse complement strand
CGTTCTTGACGCGTACCTTCAATATGCATTGACTCGCGCCGCAGTTGATGCGGCAACCGGTGTAGACCGTCTCCTCGCCGGAGTGAAGGGCCCGCAGCTTGCCAACTACTGCCTCCCGCCGCTCCGTTTGTACCGACCCATCGCTGGTCATACTTACCCCTCCTGGTTATTGGAGTAACCCAACAGCCTGACCCGCCGTTTTCCAGCTACATATCCCCGAGGAACATACGCGGGTCGTAGGTGAGTTCCTCCTCAATATACTTCTCGGGGTCCTGCTGGAAGGCTTCCTGGCACTTCGGCGAGCAAAAGTAATAGGTCGCTCCCAAAGATTGCACCTCATCCCTGGCCGCGCTCTCCTCGTCTACCTCCATGCCGCATACGGGGTCACTAGCCATCATTCCATCTCCTTTAGCTGGATCTTTGCCGACCTTGTACAATGATTCCGCTTTTTTGTCCAGCCCCTCCTCGCTGAACTCGGCGTTGAGGTGGACCCGGAAATTCGGACAGGTAGCCAAGCGAGGGTCCTGCGCTTGTAGCTGGAGGTCACTTTTGCCGGTAAGCGTAGGCGAAAGCCATTGTCAAAGCCAACATGAGGAGGACGACGCCTACCCCTACCGCGCCAACCCAATCTTCCGGTAGGGACTGAACCGACGCCGCCACCGCAAGTCCGATCAAGCCGGTGACTCCTACCAGACACGCAGGGGTGACAGAGCGGCCAAAGGTCTTGGTGAACATGCTATTCGTGACCCACTCCAGCCCCATGAAAGCCCCGTGAATCACCGCCACTCCCAAGACGACCAGCACCAGCAACACGATCAGCCCGAAGAGGCCCGGATCAGAGAGCCAGGAGAGCCACATCGCTGAGACCCTGGAGGTTAGAAACAGATGATATACCAGGACCGCCAGCATGATCATGAAGGAGAGCCGGTGTATCTTTCTCGACAGCACGTAGTCGAAACGCCAGACGGGTAGACGGGTGCCTGGCCGGATGTTGGCGTAAAGAGACACTCCGCTGACCGCCAGGGCTACTATCGCAATTGTTAGGGCGACAATGGGCCACGCAAGAGCGGTCCAACCGCTACCGATGAGGAGTTGGGAAAGAGGGATGCCCAAGCTCAACTTGTTCTGAAACCATAAGGGGATGCAGGCAAGGCCAAGCAACAGGATGAGGGCTCCGGACACGACGTGAATCCAGGTCATTGCATCCCTGCCCCGTCTGGATGCCAACGCTCTGAAGGGGAGGGTTAGGAAGGCGGAATACCTTGTATCCTGAGAGAACAGGGTAAACGCAGTGGGGATTTGAACGAACACCAGGAGGAAGATCAGCGCCCATAGTGGCCCCCAATACCTGTATACGCCCGGGTAGTCGAGTACGATATCCATCGCTTGCCTACGTCTCTCCCCTACGTCTCCAAAACGAGGTCCTGAAATTCGCCCGAGAAGGCCTTCAGAGGGCCACGCTCCCTGTTGCTGCCCTCCCACACCGCGAAGGCGACTGTGAGCACCCGCTTTCCTGCCAGGTTCACGAACTCGATCCCATCACCCTCAAGAAGTCTGCTCATCACGACCATCCATTTCCCCCCTGAGTACACGCCTCTGCCGGAAAGCCCGCTCACCAACGGGTCGCGTCGTGCAGAGGTGCCGACGCCCCGACACAAAACGTCAGAGGGCGCCTCCCTGTCCGCTTGCCACAGCCACATGTTGACCGGCGCCTCGGGGGAACCCATGGTCATAACCGAGGCCCCGGGCTTTATCGGAAACATGACGGCCGCACTATCCGGGAAGCTGGTGGTACCGTTGATGTGAGAGTCCTCCGTGAGGTCCTCCCACTCCATCCGTAAGCTGAGGAGCCTGCCGTCGCACACCGCCTGTACACTTACCGAGCCAATGGCTGCCGAGCCGACGGCCCCAACGTTGTAATTCCTGAACGCTCGGCGGACGTAGGGGGAGGTATCCACTGTACCTACCGGCACTGGGCTGAGTTTCAGCCTGAATGCTGGTGCGCGCGTCCACAAGTCCGAGTTCGGTGAGGCGTCACCCGGGGTCAGTGAGGATACCCTTGCCGCCCTCATTTCGCCTTCTCGAAGTCAACGCTGATGTGCCGGTCTACCTGCTGCGGCTGCCAGTTGGACACCCAGTAATTGAGGTGGCCGTACCCACCCGCCAGGTGCAACGGTTTGATCAGACCGGGAATGATGTGGTCGTAGCTTCTCCACCCGGTGTATTGATGGGGGTCCCATGCGTGGTACATGATGAGTTGGCCGCGCTCCGGCAGGGCGCTCAGCTTTGCCTGAACGTAAAAGTCCCCATAGTCATTGAACACTCGTATACGGTCCCCGTCAGCCACTCCCTTGCCTTGAGCGTCTATCTCGTTGACGAATATGAAGGGCTCGCCTCTATGGGTCTGGGCCATGAGTTCGTTGGATACCGTCGAGGCATGGATGCTCCAACGCAGGTGCCCGCTGTCCATCCGGAAGGGGTAGTTCCCGCCCTGCCGTGGGGGGTCCTTATGCGTGGGGAGGGCCTCACCGGACTCCAGGAACCATGGGTGGTCTAGGTAGAACTGGGCCCGGCCGGTTATCGTGGGATATGGGACATGGTCTCGGGTATGTAGCAAAAGAGAGGTGACGGAGGAGCCTGGTTCAACCTCGGTGGCGATATTCCGCGCCTGGGCAGTGGTGCCCAGCCCGTTATACTTCACGAACCCGCGCTCCCTTATCTTTTCGAGGCTCTCTTCCCCTTCGAAAATCCCCGAGTCCTTACACCGGTCCACCATGTCCCTCAACGCCTCATCCACATCATCCTCGGAGTATTTGCCATGCATTGTCAGCAAATCCGGAATTTCATGGAAGTGGCGGAGCGCACCGAGGATGGGGCGTAGTGCGTCGGGGATGGAGAGGGCGCGACCCAATACCGCCTTGCACCTCTCCGGGGTGACCCCGTGGGGCACGTGGTACTCGTCCAGCCCCCTTTCACTGGCCCTCTGCGCAATCGTTCGGGCCAAGCCGTTGACAATTTTCCACTCGCTACGAGAGTCCCCGACCGGGTCGATGGCCTTCTGCCCATAGGCCCAGAAGCGGACCTCACTGGATGTAAGCGTATGGAACTGCTCCTTCTCGTAGAAGAAAGCCGCCGGTAGAACTATATCCGAATAGAGCGCGGTGGTGCTCCACCGGAAGTCCACGGTGATCACCTTGCGCAGCTTCGGCCACAGCTCCTTGAGCAGGGTCCTGGTGCCGCCGCGCAGCCTACGCAGGGGGTTGTTGCCCATGATGAACAGGACCTTGGGCTCCACGGTTGGGTCGGGCCGGACAAAGCCCTCCCACCACCCCGCGCGGAGCGCCTCATCCACGTATTCAGACACCTTGCGCGGAAGGCCCATCTCCTCGGGGGGCATGGAGTCCCAGACCTTCTTGTAGCCGCAATGATAGTACCAGAAGAAGAATGGCGGCACGGTGGGAGAATACAGCTTTGCCTGGATCATGCTGGAGCGTATCGAGAGTTCTTCCGCCGTCGGGTTTGGTTTTCCTATGACCCGGCGGGCCAGACCCTCGGAACTCCCGCCCCCTCCACCGAAAGGCACACCCGGATCTGGTATGACGCCCCAACTCCCGATGCCGCTGCCGGGTCGACCCCAGTTCCCCGTTAGCGCGAGCAAGAGGCACATGGAGCGTTCAATTAGATCCCCGTGGAACACCTTTGGGGTGTTGAGCCCGGCCAGGATGTTGGTTGGCCGGGTGGCCACCTTCTCCGCCAGCTCCTCAACAACGTCGGGGTGCAGGCCGGTGATCTCCCTCACCCTCTCCGGGGAATAGTCGTTGTCCAGTTTCCCCACAAGCAGGGAAAAGACGGTCCTCACCCCAACACGCCTCCCATCTTTCAGACGCACATCGCGGACGGCATCGAGGTCGGGCTCAATGGCGCCCAGATCGAGTGTGTCTTGAGGGGCTTTGACGAGGGAGCCGTGCGTGTCCCAGATGTAGAAGACCTCTTCGCTTGCTCCATCCTCGATGTCTGACTCTCGCAGGAAACGGCGTGTATCGTCTCGAACCAGCAGGGGCAAGTCTGTCTGAGTCTTGATGAACTCTCTGTTCTCCAGCCCCTTGTCCAGGATCACCCTGCACATTCCCAAGGCTAGAGCGGCGTCGGTGGCCGCGCGGATCGGCACGTACTGATCGGCGTGGACACAAGAGGGGCTGTAGTCCGGGGCTATGACCACCAACTCGCCGCCTCTGTACTTGTTCTCGCTGAGAAAATGGTAGCCTGGGATTCGGGTGTATACGGGGTTCATGTGCCACACCAGGTTCAACCCTGCCTTGAACAACGTGTCCTGGGTGCCTGCATGGTGGTACTTGCCGAACGTCATATACTGGCCGATGCTGATGTCGCTGAACTCCCCCACCGCATCCAGTGCGCAACCGCCGAGGGCGTTGATGAGCTGCACGATCGGCGCCCTTGCCTGGAAGCTTCCACCCTGAGCAGGCGTTTCCAGCACGATAGACTGCGGGTTCTCCAGCATCGCATCTACAAGGGCGTCGGCGATCTCCTGATAGGCCTCCTCCCAGGAGATGGGCTTCCATTGACCGGACCCCCGAGCGCCCATCAGTTTCATGGGCTGAAGGAGCCGCTCCTTCCCGTAGGTCACCGCAGAGTACATGCAGCCCTTGTTGCAACCCCGGGGGTTCCAGTCGGGTGTGGAAGGGTCCACAACGGGGTATCTCCCCGTCTGCTCTTCTCGGACTACCTTGCCGTCCCTAATATAGGCCACGAAGGAGCAGTTACCGGGATAGCAGTCTTGGGGGTGCGTTACCCTAGCCGTGCGGTCCCAGGACCAGATGTCCCGATACTTCTGCTCCCACGCCCTGTCAACCTTCTGCTGCATCACCGGTCACCTTCCTGCGAGGGGCCTTGGCCTCGTCGGGGGCCTTTACGAAAGGAGCGAAGAAGTCATCCGGCCATCTCCAGCCGATGAGGATGTCCATAAGGGAGGAGCTACCCCCGTTCCTCACCCTCTGCCGCTCTTCTCTCAGAACGTTGAGCGCCCCCTCCACAGCGTCCCCAAAGAGGCTCTTCAGATAGTCCAGAGGTACTCTGGGCTCACCCGTGGGCCGCCCCTCTTCATCCAAGCGGGATGAGGACAGGATTGGAATGTAGAACACATTGGGCCCGGTGCCGAACTTTGGATGCAGTGGGAGCGCCACTTTCCACTCTCTCAGCTTGTACACGATGCTCTCCGGATCGTCCACGTAGCCGTAGAAGCGGGCCCTGGCCGGGCACGAACGGGCACAGGCCGGCGCCACTCCCACCTCGACACGCGGATAGCAGCCGATGCACTTCTGCGCTACGTTCTCCTTGGGGTTGAAATATA
>CAJWBT010000182.1 GCA_913020235.1 uncultured Chloroflexota bacterium | reverse complement strand
GGGTGATGACCGCGCCGCCCACAGAGAAGCCCATGGAGGTTATGGACATGGCAAGGGCCTTCCGGCGGATGAACCACTGATTGACCGCAGCCATGACCCCGTTGCTGAAGCCGGAATGGATACCCAGGGAAAGAACACCGACATACACGAGGAGGAACGTGGCGAAGCTGTGAGTGAGGGCCAACAGAATGAACCCCAGGCCGGCCAGAACACCGCCGATGGCTATCATCGTCCGGGGACCATGGCGGTCCACCAGGTGCCCGGCTAGGGGCCCTACAACTCCGCCTTCCAAACGCCCCAAGCCATACACCAGTGAGGTGGCCGCTCGGCTCAGGCCAAAGTCACGGGTTACGGGAAGGAAGTACATTGAGAAGCCAAAAAAGTAGGTGCCATCCTGTAGCGCACTTATCACGCTGCCCGCCGCCACAATCCACCAGCCATAGAACATCTTGCGACGCTCCCTGGAACCGCCGGCGGCCGATGACCTATCCTGCATGTGGGCTCATTTTCGTATCCAGGGAAGTCTGCCTGCCCGGCTGTCTCGGATTTCGGGTAAGCGGCGTATCCCCAAACGCAGCATCAAGAAACGAAAGCCATGCCCCTTCGCCAATCCCCCCCCGGCAATTGTCCGGCTAGGCGGCCGTCGCCAACCAGAAAAGCTCGCGGGCAGCTACGTCTACAGAATAGCAGATGTGCCGGCCGGGGTCCGTCTTCTGCGGGCCTCTTGCCGCAGGTCTCCGGGCAAGCCCCACATATTTGAATTGCTTTTGTCTTGGGCCCGTCGCCGGTTTGAGAGCCTGGCACCTAGGTTTTGCCCGCCTGACGGTTCCGCCTCAGTGGTGTTCAAGATATCCACGGCGGCGCTTGACCGGCTTGCCCTTCTTCGCTACACTCCCAGCCGAGCTGCCGGCCGGTTGTATGGCTCATCACCATATGGGCTGCCGGATGACCCGCTCCAAAGGTCAAGGGATACGGCGATCTCCGCCAACGGACCCGCCCTTCAACGGGAGGCCAAGGCCCAGTTGCGGCCCGATTCAGTTCCATATCGGAGGTTCCGGCGAGCATGTCTGTGTTTGAGATAACCGGTCAAAACGTCCTGCTGGTGGGTGCTGGGCGGGGCATCGGAAAGGGGATTGCCCTCGCCTTCGCCGAGGCAGGGGCAGACGTGGCGGTCACCGCCCTGAACTCGGCATGGGTCAACAAAGTTGCCGATGAGGTGCGGGCCATGGGGCGCACCGCCCTTCCTCTGACCGGCGATGCTACCAGGAGCACGGACATGGACCGTATCGCCAGTGAGGTGCTGAGGGAATTCGGCCACGTGGATACCCTGGTCAACTGTGTCGGGGACCGCGTCCACAAGCCGGTTGTGCGGCTACCGGGTACCGATGTTGAAGGGATGACCGAGAATGAGTGGCGCCACATCTTGGACGTCAACCTTACAGAAGCCTTCCAGGGTTGCCGGGCATTGGGACCTCACTTTTTGGAACGGGGCCGTGGGTGCGTGATAAACATCTCCAGCTGGGCTTCTTTCAAGGGGCAGTCTCGGACATCGGCCTATGATGCGGCCAAAGCGGGGCTCATGCGCTTCACCGAGAGCTTAGCCCAAGAGTGGGCGCCCTACGGCGTGCGTGTAAACAGCATCGCGCCAGGATTTTTTCCAGACCCAGAACATATGTCGGCCGAAGCTTTTCAGGCCCGACAGGAGGCCGGCCGGAGGGACATTCCCCTGGGCCGTGTGGGCGCCCTCAAAGAGCCCGGCTATCTGGCAGTCTTTCTGGCCTCCCCCGCCGCCGCTTACGTCACCGGCCAGACTTGGGCCGTGGACGGCGGGCTCAGCATCAAGCACCCATAGGATTCAGGCGCCCCTGGGCTCCTCGACTCCCGCTGACCCTTTATCGTAAGCGATCACGGGGCTGCGATAAGAGGCTAAGGGTCGTCCCAGGCTGATCCAAGCCCAAATTAGATGGCTGGGAAGTAAAGCTCAAAGGGGGCGATCAGCGGAGTAGTCAGCTCCCCCGCAACGCCGCTGTCAGGGCCGGGGCGTAGGGCCCAAAAAAGATATCCTGAGCCGCCCAGGCAAATCTTTGAAATAATGAAAACTTGGGCGGATGACATTGACCGCAAACCAAACGATGGCGGCACTAATAGTTATGGCCAACACCGCTACGGCCAGGACGATGAAATCGGGGACCTTGCGATACAGCCAAACCAATCCGCGAATGTGCATGGTTTATTCTGGGGCTCTGGCGGGAATCGATGCACGGCATTTCGGTGACCGGTTTTGGCGAGAAACCCGCGCTCAGGTGAGCAATGCCCAAGCGGGGGTAGGGGTCGCTAGAAGCAGAGGCGCAGAGATAAGTGAGGTGGACCCCACCAGTTGGACAGGGCTGGGGCGAAATTGAGTGAGAGGCCCGTTGCGCCTGTGCAGGATACTGTTGCTTCACTTCGTTCAAGAACTTCTTGGGCAGTACCCTCTGTAGCGCAGCGGCAGGTTGGGTGCGGCCCGTTTTCTGCCCCCTTCCAGGCACGAATCCGCCGGAAGTTCGGCCTAGGTTTCGACTACATCGGGAACGGCGACAAGCCGGGTTGGCGGTTTGGGGCGTCGAATTGAAGCGTAGGCAGCCGCAGAGACAACGGCAGCTGTGGAGGCCACTATCAAGGGGACCGTGTAGCTGGAGTGGTGGTCAAACCACCATCCCGAGCCGAAGGGCATGACCAGCCACGCCCAACTGTAGCTCAGGGTGATGATCCCTCGCAAGGTGGCGTAATGACGTCGCCCAAAATAGTCTCCGACAGCCCCCCAATTGATAGGGGTAATGCCCTCAGACGTTCCTCCGATCACCGCTGCGAGGACAATGAGCCAGGTCCCGTGAGCAGTTAGCAGCAGCACAAGCGCCAAAAGGTTGAGCAGCATTCCCCCGCTCAGGCTTATCTGCTTCGGAACCCGGTCGGCGAAGTATCCAAAGAGGAGCTTTGACGGGACGTTCACACCCACCCACAAGGCAAAAATCAAGCCAGCCGTGGCGGCATCCAGCCCTCTCCACTGGAAAATGGCGATTAGTTGTACCTCCACCCCCGCCTTGGCCATCTGCCTGAACATGGTGCCGGCCAGCAAGGACCAGTAGGCCGACGTGCTTAGAGCCTCTTTCACGCTGAAGTCAACTTGGTTGAGGTAGCTCGCCCCTCGTGCGACCGAAGGGGACTGTCGCTGGGCATCGGCCTCAGGGGCGGAGGCCACCTCGTCCGAAGTTACGCCATCGGGCAGCAGGCCCATGCTCTCCGGGGATTCCTTGATAAAGCGGGAGAGGGGAAGGATGATCACCAGGTAGCTTATCGCGGCCACTATTGCGACGGCTCGCCAGCTGTACGCTGCGATCACCAGCACCATCACGGGTATCAGAATGGTTGAGCCCAGGCTCCCGGCAGCCTCACGGATTGCCATGGCCCGCACTCGAAACCGGTTGAACCACTTGTTGACCAGTGCGGGCGTGGCATCTGAAAACGCCATAGTGGCCCCAAACGAAATGAACAGCATGTAGGCCACGGCGAATATCCAGATATTGGAAGCGGTGGCGAAGATAATGAACCCAGCCCCGGCCATTATCGTGCCGACAACTAACGTTCTCTTGGTCCCAAACCGGTCCACCAGGTAGCCGACGGCGGGCCCTCCGAAGGCGCCTTCCGAGCGGGCCAATGAGAATATCAGCGACGCCGTGGCCCGGCTCAGCCCCAGACTGGTTTCCACCGGTATTAAGAAGAGCGTGGCGCCTTTCGAGGCGAAGCCGTTGTTCAACGCTCCCATCAAGCTGACCAGAGCAAGCATCCGCCATCCGTAGAACATCCTTTCCGGGTGGCGAAGTGTGGATACGGTACTACCCATGGGTCTCCATTACGGCCCGTAAGCCGGAATTCCCCATATCAATCTGCCCGGGCTCAAGCAATTCACCATCCTCCACTGGTCTTGACCCCGAAAACTGGTCAAGCCTGCTATTGCACGGGCACCATTTCTCCGGGGCAGGTCAATTCCGGGAGTTCACACCACGTCCATAGAGTGCCAGACATCCTTCTACCTGAACGCGTTCGAAGCCGAGCCGCCGGAAAATGTCACCGAGCCGTTGCCGCCTATTTAGCCGGTTTTAGACGCCGGCCGGGGCTTGAAGAGCTAGCTTGCTGTGCCCACGGCCCGGCCATCGTCGGACGCCAGCCGGATGGAGTCGATCGGCCGGTGCAGCTCTACCGCGGTGTCGAAGGTGGGGTAGCTGGCTTGCTGGCCGCGTATGGCCTCGCCGAACAGATAGTACAGCTGGCCCACGTTCTTGGGCGGACCCTTGGGCATGCCCTCCAACACGTTGGTGTGTTTGTCGGGAATCTTGATGTCTTCCAGATTGTCGCTGCCCTGGGCTCCCTGGAGAGTAAGGTCGCCAGATTGGGGGGTGTCGTCGGAGGTTGCCGCCAAGGTACCTTTCCGGCCGTAGACCTCCATCCGGTAGCCGCTGCCGGCCCAGGGGTTGCTGGCCACGTGAGCCGAGACCACTGCCCCGTTGGCCAACCGCCCGCTGACCAAGATGTTGTCGGGAGCGGTCACGTCCAGCATCTGTTGGGTGTCGGTCTCCAGCCATTGTGGCACCTGAGTGGACACGACCGAGGAGACCTCTTTGAACTCACCGGCCACGAAACGGAGGGCGTCGATGGAGTGCCCGGCAGCGATTGTTAGCGTGGTCGCACCCAGTTCATCGTCCCGCTGCCAGGTGCGTCCGGACGGACGTTCCAGCACGCCGCCCCGGATCAGCCGCACGGAGCAGGACGTTATCTCGCCGACGTAACCCTCTTCCACCAATTCTTTCATGTGGAGGAAGGCCGGGGCCGCCCTCGCCTGAAGCCCAACCACCGTACGCACGCCCTTGGCCTTGGCCAGGTCCGCCAGTTCCTGGGCCTCTTCGGTCGTCGCGCCCAAGGGCCATTCGGTGAAGATGTGCTTCCCCGCGTTCAGTGCGTCCTTGGTGATCTGGTAGTGGACCGGCACCCGCAGCACAACGGCGACGGCGTCAATCTCCGGATGGGCCAGCATCTTCTTGTAGTCGTCGAAGGCCAGCCTGGCGCCATACTGTTTCTTGGCCTCTTCCGCGGTCTCCATGCGGGTGGTGCAGACCCCGGTCAACTCGAACTCAGGGCTGGCCACGATCGCCGGAAGGTGGGAGCGGTGGGCCCAACCCACCGTGGGGCTGGCGCCGACTATTCCCAAACGTATCTGGTCGGCCATCTCTGTTCTCCTTTCATTTCTGTCGAATCAGCCGCTGGTAGTCAGTCAACTTGAAACTGATCGTTGTCATTCTTGTATATTGACCCCCAGGGACGGAGGTAAGACCGTTGTCATTCTTT
>CAJWBT010000181.1 GCA_913020235.1 uncultured Chloroflexota bacterium | reverse complement strand
GGTACGACCGTAGGAGCCTCTACTTCCTGGCAGCCCTGCATCTGGTCGCTGCCGTGATCTGGGGCGCGTAATTGTCGATTCTACCTAGGCTCCTGACACCTGCCTCCTGGCCGCATTCAACCTGTCCCCGCTGGCCGCTTTACCCTGTCCGGCGACAGCGTTCCTAGCGGCGGAGGCCGGGGAACAGTTTGTTTCGGACGGTCAGCCAATCCTCTACACCAAAGTATTGGCGGAGGGCCATGTCGACAGCTTTCATCACCAATACCGAGTTGGCGAAGTCATAGGTGTCGTCGTGATCTAACCTTGGTGTCCTCGTGACGCTTTCCCTAGTAACCATCAGCGCACCTCCAGTTGCAGCCAAAGTGTGTGGTCACAGGTTCAGTCTATTGGAGGGCGAGCAACGAGTCGGTGACTTCTGTCATGGGAGACGCGTGAGGCCGGTCACAAACGGCTCGTTTAACCGGACCACAAACACGGCTCGCGGGGTGGGGCCTGCGCGGCACGCGGTGCTCGACAAGGGGCCGGGATTATCCCCAGCTGTTACTCGCAAAAATCACTCGTCTTCCCTTCTTTGCCGGTCGGGAGGGCGCGCATCAATTCGCCGTGGTTTCCGGGCAGGTAGTCAAAGAAGCATACGCCGTAGTGCCCGAATTCTTTGTCGCCGGAAAATAGATCAGCCCAGGCCGAGTTTGGTATGACGTTGTTTGGTGTTCGCACGTCGTACAGGCCAAAGTCGACGAAGATATTTGAAGGGGCTATGCCAATCGAAGTGGCGACAACTTCTCCTTGTTCTATCCACAACGGGGGATTGATAAAGTTTGTTCTGCTATCGCCGGAAACAGCGGGCGGCAGGTCCTTGAGCGCATCCGCGAGTTTTGGTGGCACCTCGCGCACGTGATCAAAGCGATAGAAGAATCCGCATGGCACCGAGAAGAACAGCAGGTATTGTTCGTCGTCGCCTTCTAAGTATCGGCTCGCTTGTACCAAGTGGGAGCCGATCGGAGCCCGTACCGTGATACTGGTGCCCCCGTCTGCATCGAAGCGAAAACCGCCATGCGCAACATAGGCGCCGCGTTGTTGGCCGGGCCACAGCGCCATGGTTACCATATCCATGTCCACGGGCGTCTGCACGACAAAGGGTTCCGCGCAATCCGGCGGCGTCCCGGTTGGTGACCAGGTCGTTCCGTTGAACGACCATCGAACGCCGGATGTCGCGTCAGCAGCCTCAGCCGGGACGTCATTCGGTGTACTCGGCCGCGTCGCCGGTGGGTGTGGATCGCCGGTAGGATCCGCTGTTGCCGGTTGAGGCGTTGGCGTGGGCTGAGTGCCATTGTCTGAAGCTGGCACATCGGTTGTGGCGGGCGGTTCTTCCGGTGTGCCTGCTGAAGCGGGCACTGCCGTGGGGCTGGGCGCAAAAGTAGGCCTCGCGGCGAGATCGGCGGTTGCCGGGGCCGGCGGTTGGGTAGACCTTTCGGCGGGAGCAGCAGTTGCCAGGGCCGGCGGCTGGGTAGACCTCGCGGCGGGAGTGGCGGTTGCCGGGGCCGGCGGCTGGGTAGGCCTCGCGGTGGGAGTGGCGGTTGCCGGGCGTTCAGTGGACGCCTCTTGGCATGCGGCAAGGAACGACAGGGCAAGAATGACCATCAGTCCGAGAACCAGACGTCGAAACCCCATGAATCGATGCTAGCAAAGCGGGGCGCTAAATGCGAACCGGGGTACAGGTCAAATATTCCGAGCACTTCCGATGGCCGGGGCAAACGGACCGAATCTTGGCATGAGACCAGGGAGGCGCCCCAAAGCATAATTGCCCGCGACCGCAATTTTGGGGACCGGGTGTAGACTTTCAACGAAAATGGGATGCCTTGCCCTATGCTCCCAGTCTCCAATAGAATACGCTCAGAATACGCTCAGCTTCCGGAATATCCCCTACAGGAGGAGCGATGAAGATCACCGCCGTGGACGCGATCCCCGTCGACAGATATCTGTTCGTCGAGGTGCACACCGACGAAGGAATCACGGGCCTCGGGGAATCAGGCGCCTGGGGATTCCTGGAAGCGTCGGCCGGCGCCATCAAGGCGTTAGCCCGATACCTGGTAGGTCAAGACCCTCTCCGCATTGAGCACCACTGGCAGTACATGGCCCGCTTCAGCCACTTCCGAGGCGCCGCCATCATGGGGGCGATAAGCGCAATCGACATAGCGCTGTGGGATATCGCCGGCAAGCACTTCGGGGTGCCGGCATACCAACTCCTCGGAGGGAAGACCCGGGACAAGGCACGAGTGTACTACCACGTCCGCGGCGACACCAAAGAGAAGCTGATCCAGGGCGTCAGGGACGCTAGAGCCCAGGGGTTTACAGCGGTCGGCCACCTGACTCCATTCCTGGACGACTCCAGGAAGATCCCGTTCTTCAAGACCCACGTCGATAAGATCAGGGACGCCATCAGGACGGTGGCCGCCTACCGGGAGGCTGCCGGTGACGAGGTGGACCTGTGCATCGAGATTCATCGCCGTCTCGCCCCCGCGGAGGCCATTGCGTTGGCCCGCGGCATCGAGGAGTATCACCCCTTCTTCTACGAGGACCCCATTTTGCCCGACAACTTCGATGCCATGGAGCAGGTGGCCAACCACATCTCGATTCCCATCGCCACGGGGGAACGCTTCCACTCAATCCACGAGTTCGCGATGCTGCTGAAACGGGGCGCGGTCCAATACGTGCGCCCCGACGTATGCATGGCCGGTGGCTTGAGCCACGGTAAGAAGATTGCCGCCATCGCCGAGGCCCACTACGTGGGCGTGGTGCCCCACAATCCCCTGAGCCCGGTGAGCACCGCCGCGTGCCTTCAGCTTGCGGCGTGCATCCCGAACTTCGCGCTGCAGGAGTATCCCACGGGCGAGCACGAACCGCCCAAGAGCGAGATTGTCAAAACCACGATTCAGCTTGAGGACGGATACCTCATCATCCCCACGACGCCAGGCATCGGCATAGAGTTGGCCGAGGGAGCCCAGGAGAAGTACCCGCCCAGGCCTCGGGAGGTTCTCTCGCGCCTCAACGTTGACGGCTCAGTGGTCGATCAGTAGGCGGGAATCCGGCAGCTCCAGGGTGACCTTGCTTGGACCCACGGGTGCTAACCCTCAAGGCCCGTCCCTCAGCTTCCAAAAAACCGATAAGAGCCAATTTCATTCAGCTCCACGGCAACCGGGGGTTCCTCGCATCTTTCTCCGATCTCTCCTTGAAAGGCCTTGAAGGCAGGCGAATCCACTAGAGGATTGTTCCCTCCCTCGGATTCGAATGAAACTATGTGAACGAAGCTCAGTCCATCGTCCTGTTTGAACGACGCGTACCGAAAGTCTTCCGGCCCAGTTTGCTTTAGCTCTTCAAAAACCTTCCTGATGTAATCCTCGTTTTCCGCCGCCCTGTCTCCCTTCACTTTGTACCGTACCATAATGCGTTTCATGATGGATTCCCTCCTGTGGGTGGAAGAGCGAGGTGAACCTGATCAGTAGGACGGGAATGGGCGATAACAAACGAGAGTCCCCCTGTCTCGCCACGGGTTGCCACTGCTCGGCAGGGTGCCCCCTCTCTTTAGTCTAGTGTCTTGTAATTGGCCTGAAACCCAGCCAGTCATCCCGGCCCTTCCGCGGAAGGGGGATCCAGCCAGCACTTTTCTGGATTCCGGCCTCCGCCGGAAAGACTATCGTGGGGAGGGGATGTCGCACAACTTCGCCGATGTAACGCTATCTACAAGACAGTAGACTGGGTTGTCTCGGGTGGACCTCATGCCGAGGGGCCACCCGGGCGGATTGCCGCCGGCGCGTCACACGTTTATGCGATATACCCGAGCGGCGGTGTCGTGGAACAGGGAGGCGCGCTCGGTAGCCGAGTAGCCCTTGGACAACCGTTTGAAGGCGTTGTATATCACGTTGTAGGAGTATGCCACTTTATCGACCGGGAAGTTGCTCTCGAACATACAACGGCTTGGGCCGAACTGCTCGATGCAGTAATTCATGAGCGGCGCCAGCGACCCGGCCAACTCCTCCGACCCCACGGGGACCTCCCGCTTCGACCAGTCGAAGCCGTACCGTGCCTGGCCCACACCGCCCACCTTCATGATGACGTTGGGGCATTTGGCCACGGCGGCCAAGCCCCTACGCCACTCGGCCAGCACCTCGTTGTCGCGGTCGGCGTAGGGGCCTACTCGCAGCAGCCCGCCGCAATGGTTCAGCACGATGGTGAGTTCGGGCAAGGCGTTGGCGAAATCGGCCAGCTCGCCCAGTTGGGGGAAATACAGGGAGTTCTCCAGCAGGAAGCCCATCTGCGCCAGGACCCGTGCGCCGGCCCGGTAGCCATCGGTGGCCAGGGCGCCCCGTATTTCCCGGTCCGCTACCTCCGGGCTGGGGTCCCAGCCCACCGAATGGCGGACGCCGCGAAAACGGTTGGGGCTGGCAGCCTGGAGCGCCTCAAGGACCGGCCGCACGCCCTCACCCAGCTTCAGGTCGGCCTTGCCGATGATGGCGGCGGCGGCGCGGGCCGATCCGTAGGCCCCGCTGGCGCTTTCATCGGCCAGTTTCTGAACAAACTCCACCTCGCCCACCGGGCGCAACTCCTCGGGGCCTTCAGTGCGGTACTCGGCCCTGACCTCGATAAACACGGTGGAGCGGACGTTGTGGCCGCTGTTGATGTCGGCCGCCAGGTCCGGCAGCAGGTACTGCTGATAGGCCGCCGGCTCGGGCCGGTGCACCCAGAAGTGGTGGTGGGGATCGCAGACCGGAATCTCCGGTTCCAGGGTTGGTTCCGGGGTTTGAGCCAGCCAGTCATTGCCTCCGAGTGGCATGATGGAGCCTCCGTTGCAGCATTTGGCGGCCAAATCATATCACACCGCTGGAATGTGAATGGATATTGGTGGTTGCGACGAAAACGTATCTAGCGGGGTGCAGCGGGACCCCTGGCGTGGGCTTTGCCTCAAAACTGTCATTCCGAGGAGCGAAGCGACGAGGAATCTGGTGCGGGGTTGCTCATTGGCAGCCTGGGCCCATCACGCCAGACCCCTCGCTTCACTCGGGGTGACAGACGCCAGGGTACTTTTGAGGCAGGACCCCTGGCGGGAGACTCCAATGCCGGCGGCCGGGGCTTGAATCCTCCCGCTCCTGCCAAGAAATGAAGCCTCGCGTGGGCCGAAAGGCCCTCATTAGGTGTGCCGCTGATTCTTGGCAATCGCCTTCGTCGCCGGGTTTCGCCGGCGGCGGCCTCTGATCATTCCTGCCCCTGGCTAGCCGGAGCTAGCCCCGCCCCCTGGCGGTGACGGCCCGGTGGCGGGTCCGGGCGGCGGTGGACAGCTGCTTTTTGCGCATGCGGAAGCTCTGTGGGGTGACCTCCACCAGCTCGTCGGCGGCGATGA
>CAJWBT010000180.1 GCA_913020235.1 uncultured Chloroflexota bacterium | reverse complement strand
CGCCGAAGCTGCCCACGGGGGTACGCACGGGTGAAACTATGGCAACTTCTCGCATCATTGACTCCTTCGTAAACTCATGGTGGGTAAGAACTGGCGGTTAGCTCGAAACGCCAGAGGTTATGATACCCTCTTGGGCAACTGGTGTCGATTGGTCTCCCATTCGATGACACGCGTCTGCTCCGGTTGCACCGGGCCAGCTATATCCGGTCTGTCTCCCCGGCGGCCCGGTGTTACCGGAATCCGTCAGCCGCTCGGCCCCGCGGCTTTACATAACAAATGAGTCCGGGGCTACAGCCAATCATATTTGCACAATAGATTTGACGCGCTTACCCTGAAACTGGCGTTCAGCACGTGGCTTGCCACACCGAGTCACTGGGAGAAAGGGAAGGCTGTGTTGCCCCGCCGGAGGTGTGGCAAGCCAGATGTCAAAACAAATTTTACAGGTTACCCGACTTCGGCCGGCAGGGGACACCACCGGAGTTGTAGAATATTGGCTCCCATGAAGTAAACTCATCTGGGGTCTAGGCCCCCGTGGAAAGCGGCAACACTATTCCGGCGCGCGGCTGGCATTTCGCCTGTCTTGTCATGCCTGATGGAGGTCGAAGTTGATAGAGCAGATGGAGATGTTGCGGCTTCTGGAGAAGCATCGCGGGGACGCCGTGGTGATGCCGGTTTTTCGCACTGCGGCCCCGTGGGCCCGGGTGACCCGGAACCCGGAGCGTGATGTGCCCATTGGGACCAACGATTTCCCCTTCGCCATGAGTAAAGCATCGTCGTTTGCCCTGGGCTTTTGCCTGGCCCAACCGTCGGTCAAAGTAATGCTGCTCGACGGCGACGGCAGCTTGTTGATGAACCTGGGCAGCTTGGTCACCATCGCCAACAAAGGACCCAAGAATTTCTGCCATTTCGTCATGGACAACGGCGTCTATGCCACCACGGGAGGCCAGGAGATTCCGGGGCGCGGCGCCAGCTCTTATTCAGCCCTGGCCAGAGCCGCCGGCTACGCTCAAACCTACGAATTTGACGATCTGGAAGAGTTCACCGTTCGGATCGACGAAATCCTGAACCAGGATGGGCCGGTATTGGTGTGCATCAAGACTGTTCCCGACATCCGCGGCCCCGGAGAGCGTTCCCCGGGAGGACAGGTAGCTCCGCAGGTCCCACGGCCCATTATCAATCTGCTGAAGGAGTTCGGGGCCAAGTAGTGATGTTCTCCGGCCACCCAAAGCAGGCCGCGGCGGCTGGGTGGAACCTGCGTTGACCGGACTGGAGGAACCGGTCAGGCCGGAAACGCCGATGATACGGAAGAAGGCAATGGCAGACCGGTAGCCCGGCCGGTTCGTGGTCCACTCCCGGCGCAACGAAGCTCTTCGTTTGAACGCCGGTAAACGTTGCGCGACCTCGCCCCGTCAAGCTAAGATTGGTGCGGCAAAGGCCCCGCTGACCTCACCCGCCGGCCGGTTGCCGCGTTTGGCGAGCAGCCCGCCCCAAAGCGGGCCTTTTTTCGGAGTGGCGATTGGCCCACGTAGAGTCTGACACCGGAAGGCGCCGGAACTCGGGTATCTTTTATGGCTGGTGGGTGGTGGCGGCTTCCTCCGCCATGATCTTCTTCGCCAGCGGCATCTTTTTCCGGGGCTTTGCCGTCTTTTTCAGGCCGGTACGGGACCACCTGGACCTATCCGACGCCCAGACCGCCCTGGTATTCTCCATCGCCAGGGCCGAGGGGGGTCTGGAAGGGCCGGCGGCGGGGTGGGCCATCGACCGCTTCGGCAACCGGACCCTGCTGGTGGCCGGTATCATCCTGGCCGCCGCCGGCTACCTCGTCTTTTCCCGGTTCGTCAACAGCTTCTGGAGCTTTGCCCTGGTTTACCTGGGCATGATATCCCTGGGCAACACCGTCGCCTTCCAGCACGCGATGTTCGCCGGTATGAATAACTGGTTCCGCCGCCGCCGCTCCCTGGCCATTTCGATGATGGCGGCCGTCGCCTCGCTGGGAGGGCTGGTGATGGTGCCCCTGGTCTCCCTGATTATCTTGAGGGTTAGCTGGCAGTGGGCGGTCTTCGTCGCCGGTGCGGCATACCTGGTTGGCATCCTGCCTCTGACATTGATCTTTCGCAACCGGCCGGAGGACAAGGGACTGCTCCCCGACGGCGACCTCACCCCTCCGGTGGTGGCTGCCAGTGGGCCAGGCCGGCCGGGACGATACGACGAGATCCGGGACTACACGGTCTCCGAAGCGCTCCGTACCCGGGCCTACTGGCTCCTGCTCCTGGGCGCCGGGCTACGACAGATTGCCACCATGGGCATCCAGGTAAACATCGTCCCCATCCTGGTGGAGAGCAAGGGCGTCAGCGAGCAGACCGCCGCCAATCTTCTCGGCCTGATGTTCGGCATCAACTTTGTCGCGCGTCTCTCGTTGGGGTACCTGGGGGACCGGTGGTCCAAGTCCTGGATGCTGGCTGCGACGCTGGCTCTGGAGAGCGTGGCGTTCCTATGCCTCCTGCTGGGTTCCTGGGGTGGAATGGGGACACTCCTGGTACTGCTGTTTGTTCTCCTGGAAGGATTGGGGGACGGCGCCGGGGTCATCATCTGGGCGGCCCTGGGCGAGTACTACGGCCGGGACCGGTTTGCCACCCTGCGGGGCATCGTTACCTTTTCCCATAGCTGGGCCCAGGTCGGCTCGCCCCTTTTCACCGGCTGGGTCAAGGATCGGTATGGCACCCACAGCCCGGCCCTGTTGGGTGCGATCATCTTCGCCGCCGTGGCCAGCGTGTGCTTCCTGCTGATACAGAAGCCACCCCAGCTCACCTGGGAACCGGCGGAAGCGGCGGACGCCGGCAACGCCGGCTAAGTACGCCTACGCAACGAGTCTGACGTGGGCCATCAACCTGAAAATGGCGCTCATCATCGTCGACATGAGGGTCCGGGGAGGGGAGGAGTATATCGAAGCCAAGACGCGGCGCTGGCAGGTCACGCCGGCGCCACCTGATAAACGGGCTTGACTACTTGGGCAGAAGGGGCGTGGCTTCAAACAGTCTCGGCCCCGCCCCCTGGCAGCAAGGTGCCGGGAGGCGGGGCCGACTTAGAAGCCTGGAGGCTCCAGTGACATTGCTCTTTCCGCACCCGCCGACACTCCGGAAGACACCGGGGGAAACCCCGAGGCCCCCGGCAGGGAACCTTGGTCCCCTACACCTACCGAGCACGCCATTAAAGCCAGGCCAGGAGTAATTCTCGGAGCAGGTTACACTGTTCTCACCTTTCTATGCCTCTTGACGGCGCCATTTATTCCCAGCGAGATCTCATCCAAGAGTGGGTGGGCAGAAGTTCAAACGGCCCGGCAACCCGGCCAGACCCATCGCCCGGCCGATCCAAGGTGACAGTGACGCTGATCAGTTAGATCCGGCTCGGATGTTCCTGATCTTGTCCAACTTCCTGTCTCCTCTTACAGGATAGCGGGGTTGAGGCAGAGCGCAAGGCAGTTTTGTGAGAGTGTTGTGATAGTTTCTCGGACGCCAGGGGCCGGAACAGGAAGCCATGATGCGGCGCCGGCGGGGTGGTTTAGCGACCCGCCGCCCCAATGGCGGTAGTGTCCAACCCCTCGCCCGTGACGGAATGCCGCGGGGCGTCCCATCGCATCGGCCGGATGGGGACGGGTAGGGATAGGTCCGTGTTTGGGCTCGGACTTGCCCCGTGGCTAGATGGGTAGGAGTGGCTCGGTCCTTTCCGGGACCAGGTCCGTATCGAAGGCGTTGATGGCGATTGCCAGCAGGCTGTAGTTGCCCAGGAGGAGGGTCAGCTCCACGGCTCCCCGGACGCCGAACTGCTCCTGTACCGCCTGGAAGACACCCTGGCTCGCGCGATGGGTCCGAAACAGCTCCCGCCCGTAGTTCACGACGGCGGCTTCATCGGGCGCAAGACCGGAGAGTTCCGTCTTGTCCCGCAAGGCGTCGACGATGTCATCCCGCAGACCGGCGGTGCGGGCCGACCCCGCGTGGGCGTTCCATATGTGCTGACAGTCCAACTCCCGGGCGGTAACCAGCATGCCCAGCTCTTGTACCTTCTTGGGAAGAGACGACTGGTTGCGCAAGTATTGGTTCAAGCCTGTCGCCCAGTGGCTGGCCAGTGGGACGTGGATCATGACCGAACCGGGACCGTAGCGGGGAACCGACCCGTGGCGCTGTACGATCTCGTCGAACCCGGTCCGTTGGTCTTCCGGAACGCTGTAGACCGTGGCTATGGGCAATCTGGCCACAATATCCTCCTTGCTTGTCTGGAAGCCGTCACAAGATAGTGTCCAACGCCGGTTCAGGCACGTTCCGGCGAGGAACCTAAAGGTACTCGCCGCCGTCGGTGCTGTCAAATCCAGCACCGTCTGGGCCGGCGATTGATGAACTTTGACCACGGCCGAATACCTGCTGCCTCGGCTCGGCCGCCGGGCGTGCCATATTCTCCGGCCTTTCCGGTCGCGGTGCTGCTATTCGCCTAGCCCGTGGCCGACGGCTCCGGGCCGAGAGCTAACCCTTTCCTCACCCCTTAGATCACTCTTGTGGGCGATTCTGAATAGGCGGCTTGGGGTTTACTATGAATGGGTGATGGGAGTTGAGATGCTGATAAAGAAACTACTACCCACAATGGGCACGCCCTTGCTAGTGGGGGCCATACTGTCGATCGCGGTCCTCGTGTCCTACGCGATTGTCGACAGCCTTTACTGATAGGCCCCTGGCCCCTGAGAAACGGTCGCGGCCACCGGGACGCCCCAGACGTGGCCCGGCTTTTCGGGCGGTCCGAGCGTACCGCGGTCTGCCAATCAGACGCATAATCAATTGATCTGGCATATGCGCCGGCGGCGAGGCTCCTTTTCAGCGGGGTTCGCCGGTTGGCCACAAATACCTTGGGGTACAGCTCAGCGGGGGAACACCTGCTTTGCATGCATCCCGGCCTCAGCGGTGTGTCACACATAGATATGAGCCCAGCGAAACTTGCTCAGTTATGTGCCGTCTTTTTCTGTGGTCTTAGCCCCTGGCTCAGGCAGGGCGGGGTTCCCGCAAGCAACATGGGCGCCGGCCCTTCCCGCTCGAGCTTGGAAGACCGCCGGCGGGCCTGGCGCGGGGGAAGGTTCACGTCATTGGAATGACTAGGATTTTATTCATCGTTATTCTGAGACTCCAAAATGTCACCTGCTTCCTGCGGTTTGAAGCCCACCCGGATTAGTGCCAGCATGCTCTTAAGGGTATCTACGCCATCCTGTATTTCAGTCAACTCGTCGTCACTCAGGCCGCCCCATTCCCTCTGGCCTTGCTCTGTGCACTTTCGGCAGAGCAGCGGCTGATTCGCTGCGTCGACCCCCGGTATAGCGCCTTCAGCAGTGAATGTGCCCACCGTAGGGCCCACAAAGCTTGAATCACTCGAGGATTCAGGGTGCCCCCAAGTGGCCTT
>CAJWBT010000179.1 GCA_913020235.1 uncultured Chloroflexota bacterium | reverse complement strand
GCATCTCGCCGTTCTCGATGATCGATGCCTTGGCGGTGGTCCCACCCATGTCCAGAGTCATCAGGTTGCCCAGGCCAAGACGCTTGCCCAGATGGTAGGCCCCCACCACCCCGGCGGCGGGGCCCGACTCGATGCAATAAACCGGCCTCGCTTTGGCTATTCCGGAGGTAGCCAGGCCCCCATTGGACTGCATCACCGTAAGGGGCACCTTGATCCCCATGCTATCGAGGCCGTCGGTCAGGCGGGTCAGGTAGCGTTCCACCACGGGACGGACATACCCGTTGATTACCGTGGTGCTGGTCCGCTCATACTCTTTCATCTCGGGCAGGAGTTCGCTCGACAGGGTCAGGATCACGTGGGGCGTCCGCTCCCGCAGCACCCGGGCAATATGCCGCTCGTGGTCGGGGTTAGCGTAGGAGTGCAGGAGGCAGATGGCCACCGACTCCACGCCTTCCTCGATGATCCGGTCGACGGCCTTTCCCACATCGGCCGCGTCCAGGGGCCTGAGCACCTCGCCGCGAAAGTTCAGGCGTTCCCCCACCTCCAACCGGAGCTGGCGTTTCACCAGGGGCGGCGGTTTCTCGTAGTACAGGTCGTACAACCGGGGAATACGGTTGCGGCGCAGCTCGAGGATATCCCGGAAGCCCTCGGTGGTGATCAGGGCCATGTGGGCGCCCTTCTGCTCGATGATGGCGTTGGTGGCGACGGTGAAGCCGTGGCTGACCTCGGAGACGGCGCCGGCGCCTATGCCGAGTTCGGCGATGCCGCCTTTGACCCCGTCAAGCACCGCCCTGCTGTAGTCGTCGGGGGTGCTGGCTATTTTCCGCGCCAGCACGGTGCCGTCGCCGCCCATGAAGACAACGTCGGTGAAGGTGCCGCCGATATCCACGCCCACTCGGAAATGAGGCATGTTCCGCTCCCTCGCGGCGGCCGGGCCTTGGTCCCGGCCGGTGTACTTCCGTTGTGCTCCGCACCACCAGCTGCCCATGACCGACGGCCATAAGACAACATAAGGCATGATACTTCCAGTGCGGCGGGGGGGCAAGCCACTGGGGAGGCCTGCCGAACCTCAGCGCACGGTTTTCCGGTGTAATCAACAAAAGAGGCCGATCCAAAGATCAGCCTCTTTTCCCACCTGCGGCCGGTCTGACATCCGGTGGCCCGTGGTTCAGGCCACCACAGCCACCTCGCCGGTGGAGCCGGCCAACAGCCGCTTGAGGTCGTCTCCTTCGACGGTCTCGTCGGCCAGCAGCCGCTTCGCCAAGAGCGCGAGTTTCGGCCGGTTGGCCTCCAGAACTCCCTTCGCGGTCTGCTGAGCCCGCCGCAGGAGGGAGCCGATCTCCGTATCGATCTTCTCCGCCACGGCATCGCTATAGTTGGGCACCTGGTTGATCTCCTTGCCAAGGAAGACCAGGTCCCGACACCGGCCTTTCGGACGACGAGCCTTCGCCGGGAGCCGGGTCCTACCGGCCCGGTCAGCCAGCCCCCTGGTAGATCACGGTGTCAGGCTTGAACGCGCCCCAGGCGAACCAGAAGTGGTTGGCATGGACGATGGGTGTCAGCTGCTTCCCGGCCAGCGGGCCGTCGGTGGCCACGCCGAGGATAGTCCAGGTGCTACCCGTTTCGTTATCCAGGTAGGCGTCGCCGTCAGCCCGGAAAGTCAGATTCCGGCCGTCCAGGTTGGCCTCGAATACGCCGGTGGCGCCTATTTCCTCCGCACTCCCAATGAGCGCTCCGCCGAGAGCGGAACGGGTCCCCGGCTTGAAGAAGACGGCCAGGTCCAGGCCACTGACGTTGTAGTTGACCACCCTTTCAGTGTCCAGAACAGAGAAGGGGAAGGCCACATCCGCGTCACCGACGGTAACGGCGGCCACACGCTCTTTGGGCAATAGCCGCCCGTCCAGGTCCCCGCGGAACAGGAAGGGAGGGTTGTCCACCCGGTCGTAGCCGACGTAGGGGTTCGAACCGTAATTACGGCTGAACCCGGTCTCCCGGGACAGCACCTTGCCGTCCGGGTGCGCGGCCCGGAAGTCCGACCAGGAGACGATGGCCGAGTTACAAAGCGGGCAGAAAGTCACCAGCACCGGTTTGCCGCCGACCACGTCGTTGGCCACCTCGTGCCACATGAGGATCTGCAACGGGTAGGCCCTGGCGTCTCCGTTATGCTCGAAAGCAATGACTGGTTCCAGGTCGCCGAGCCACTCGTTGGCCAGCTCCGGAGTGGTGAACTTGGGATCGTCAATCGGTGGAATGCCGTCCCGGCCGGGTCCACCCGAGAAAATCTCGTCGAATTCCACCGTGTGCCGGCTGAAGTCGGTCTTCCAAACCCTGGTAGAAAGACGGGAGCTGTTCAATTTCACCTGGAAGTCCGGGTCCGGCTCGACGCCCGGCGCGCGGGAAGGCCGGCCATCCGGCGGGGAGATTGGCTCAGCAGTGGGAGTAGGCACAATAGTGGGAGGGGGTTCGGCTGCGAGAACTGCCTGGGGAGCGCCCTTGGCGTACTTCACGACGCCCTTTACACCGGGCCGGCCGGACGTGGTAACCTCGGCGAACGTCAGATGGAGCACGCCGTCGTTATCCATCGCCAAAGAAACCTGCTGCCCAAAAGGTGAATCCCCGGCGTTGAGCACCGTTTCCCGGTGCCAGCCGGCTTCGTCCCACCTGGCCACCTTTACGACCTTTTCGTCAGAGTAGGCCACGATGGGGTTGTCGTCGCCGTCCAGCACCAAAGAGTTGGTCTTCCGGGCACCGAGGAAGCCCATAGCGACGTTCTCGAGCTTGTCCACCCGTTGGAGGACCCACTGGCTGCCGTCCCAACGGGCCAGCTTGATGTATCCGGCATTATCGTCCGTGGACTCGAAATAGCTGATGACCGGGTTGCCCAGCCCGTCGAGGACCAGAGACGGATACCGGCCCACATCTCCCTCGCTGTCGACAGTGGAGATGCTCCAGGAGCCGCCTTCCTTGACGGCGTACTTCAGATTCTCATCATCGGCGTCAAACCACACCACGTGGGGCCGGTCCTGGGAGTCCAGGGCAATGCCGGTACCGAATTCATAGGGAGTGGGGCCGCTGCCCACCTCCTCCACCGACCAGGACTGGCCGTCGAAGGTGGCGTACTCAACCCCGGAGGTGCTCCCGAACTGGGACGGGTCGATGGATATGGTGTGGGGCAGATTCTTGGAGTCGATGGCCAGATTGTTGTCCCATCCATCGTGGCCCGGATGGTCGACATCCTGGACCGCCCATTCGCCGTCGGTCAAGACAGCGTAGGCCTCATTCTCATTGTCGTGGTCGTGCCAGGTAATGTGGGGGACCCCCTCCTGGTCCACCTGAACGTCGAGGGGTCCGTAGAAGTACCCGGTGGCCACCGTGGAGATATCCCATCCATCGCCATTCAGCACAGCGTGCTTGACGAAGCCGGGCATGTCCTCCAGCAGGTAGGCTATATGGGGCACGCCGTCCGCGGACACGGCCAGCGATGGCTTGGCCGCGTCTTCATCCACGGTAGAGACCTCCCAGGCATAGCCGGCGGTGGACCCGGACTGGGCAGCGGCGTCTTGAGTGGGCGCGGCCCCAGAGGCGCCATCCGAGGACGGGACGGCGCGGGGCGTGGCAACGCCGGCCGGTTCCGAGCCGGGGGCCGTCGTTGCCGAGGGTGCCGGAGCCGGGGTGGGCGCTGGAGTTGGCGTTGGAATCACGGTAGAGGTTGCGCTCGCGCCGCAGGCAACGAAAAGAAAGACTCCGACCACGGACCCTACTGCCATGGTCCAGATGCGCTTCATGTTCACCGGGTTTCCTCCTTGGCTGGTTCATGTCTCGAGCAACGGTGGCTCCTCACACCCGGTCTCCCAGGCGCGAAAGCGGGGGCAGGCGATTAACCGTGTCTACCCCGCGGATTCCTGGCCCAGCATCTCTTCGGTCTCCTTTGCCAGCACGTCCCCGGTCAAGGCCCCGCTCCATTTCTTGAAGATCTCCCCATTGGAGTTGATGAAAACGGTGGTGGGCATTGAAAGCACCTGGTAGCTGGAGATCACGCTGGAGTCGCCGGTGAAACCGGCGGGATAGGTGACGTCCAGAGAAGTCAAGAGGTCCTGGGCGTCCCCCTGGGTGCCCAATCCGGTAAACTGGCCGAGGTCGACGCCGACCAGGTCGACCCGGTCGTTGAATTCTTCGTAAAAGTCCTGCAAGTCGGGCATCTCGGCCCGGCACGGAGGGCACAGGCCGGCCCAGAAGTTAATGACCACCGGCCGGCCCTGAAGGTCCGAGAGGCTCAGGGTTTCGCCGCCCAGCTTGCCCTGGCCCTGGTACAGCGTGAACGAAAAATCGGGAGCCGCATCGGCATCCGAGCTGGCAGCGCAGGGCGCTAAGTCTCCGCCACCGCTGACCGAGGCGAGGGCCAGGACCACTCCCACCAGGATGGTGCCGGCGATGGCGCCGAACCACAAAATGTTCTTCCTCGACTTGCCGCCCGCGTCTTTCGCCGGTTCTGTAATCATTCCGTTAGCCGCCTCGTTCGCCATTACTTCCCTCTGAGGTTGAAATTCCCGAAGCCGCCACCCCACCAACGGGAGAGCGGACAGGACCGACGCCTAGCCAGGCCGTGCCGGCATCTCGTATCTCGTTCCGGGTGGCGCTCCGGTGTGTCGTGCGTTCATACAATGAGATGCCCGGCACCGCCCATCGGTTTAAGTAAACCTGTCCCAAGTTGTTGCATCAAGCTCCGCACAAAGAAAAGAGGCTGGCCCGTGGGCCAACCTCTTGACGCTAAACTTGAGTCCCCGCAGTCTGCCGAGGGTGCGCGTTCCCCTCTCTCGGACAGGTCCTGCTATTCCAGGGGCTGGTTTGGACTCTTCGGGCCTCCCGCCAGGCCGTGCAGGACCACTCCCTGCTTTACCAGCTCTCCCTTCACCTGGGTCACATCAACGTCACGCACCGGCACGCCTGAATTCACAGCCACCGCCGCGGCCACGCCGGCGGCCTGCCCCATGGTCCAGCACTGGGGGATCAACCGCAGGAAGGTGTGCGTCGTGGGGTCGCAGGAGAGGTTCCTCCCAGCGGCCAGCAAGTTGTTCAAATCCGGAGGGATGAGGCACCCCAGAGGGATGGACACATTGGGGTTGCGGGTGTTGGGTGGTGGCGAGATGGCGATCTCGTCGTCGTGCAACGTCCCGCTAGTCCACATTTCCCGGGTTACTGTCTTCATGCCCTTCAGCCTCCGGCTGTGCCGGGTGCCCATCTGTGGCGCCGTAACCATGAGCCAAGCTCCCTCAAATCCGGGCGCATTATCCTTGTAGAACTCCACCACCTGCAACATATCCTTGCGTGACTGGACCTCTACCTGAGTCAGGTCTTCCACGTCGACGGCGCTGTACCCTTTAAGCCTCGGCCCCATGAACAGGACCGTGTCGTTGCGCGGCAACGCGTGGGGAGTGGCGTCGGCAGCAATACCGGCCGC
>CAJWBT010000178.1 GCA_913020235.1 uncultured Chloroflexota bacterium | reverse complement strand
CAGCTTCACCTCTCGGAAGCTCATGCTCAGGGCGTCGATAAGGATCAGGCGGGAGCTGAGCGACTCCCCAATACCCAGCAGCAGCTTGAGGGCTTCCGTTGCCTGGATGCTGCCAACCAGGCCGGTGAGGGCTCCCAGGACTCCGGCCTCGGCGCAGTTGGGGACCATGCCCGGAGGAGGAGGAGAAGGAAAGAGACACCGATAGCAGCCTTCCCCGGGCATGAAGACGGTGGTCTGCCCGTCGAAGATCAATATACTGCCGTCCACCAGGGGCTTCCCGGCCAGATAGCAGGCATCATTGACCAGGTATCTGGTGGCGAAGTTGTCCGCCCCGTTGACCACCAGGTCGTACTGGCCGATGATCTCCATGGCGTTGTCGGATTCGAGCCTGGTTTCGTGCATCACCACGTTAACGCCTGGGTTGTACGAGTGGATGTTGTCCCGGGCCGATTCCAGCTTGGACCGCCCGACGTCCGCGGTGTGGTGCAAGATCTGCCGTTGCAAGTTGGAAAGGTCCACCACGTCGAAGTCGACGATGCCGACGGTGCCCACTCCCGCTAGGGCCAAGTAAATGGCCGAAGGCGATCCCAGGCCGCCGGCGCCGACGATGAGGGCTTTTGACTGGAGCAGCGTCCGCTGGCCCCTGCTGCCAACATCGCCCATGATGATGTGGCGGCTATAGCGTTTTACTTCATCTGGTGTCAATACCACCGGCTGTTCGGCCATGGCAGGTGTTCCTCCTTACAAATCCGTTCCGCCCTCGAGGCTTCCACGGGGTCTGTCGCTATTGCTGGCGTTGAACCTCGATGGGCCGGCCCCTTCACGCAAGAAACCTGCGCTTCCCCTGGAGGGCAACCCTTTCCGGGCGGGCGCAGGCTTCGAAAGCTCCGGCGCGATGCCCGTCCCCTATGTAAGGGGACAGGCACAGGTACGGGTGAGCTTGATTTCGGGCTGGTTCATCGATTTTCCTGAGTCTATCCCCGGTCATTTGGCTTATCAAGCGAACTGGTCCCAAGCCCCGTGCAGCTCACTACCAGAACGTTAGATGCCCTTGGGCCCGGTTCGGATTCTACCAGTCAGCGTCACGCTACTTGCCCGGCCAGGTGCCGATGGCGTTGGGCCAAGTCGGATAGGCTGATGTTGCGAAGCACGTCCCGGACGGCATCTTCCACCGACTTCCACACCTCTTGCTGGGCGCAGGTCTCGGAGAAAATGCAGTCGTTCGGGTGGATCAGGCAGTCCAGTGGAGAGATACTCCCGTCCAGGGTGCTCATCACCATGTGCAGGTTGATCTCGGCCGGTTCCATGGCCAGACGGTGCCCGCCCTGGGGGCCCCGCCGGCTTATGACCAAGCCGAACTTGTGAAGCGAGGTCATCAGCTGGTCCAAATAGGCCTCGGGAATACCTTGCTTGCTGGCGATGTCCGCCGTTTGGATCTGACCCTTGCCGTAGTGCAAGGCCAACTCCACCATGGCCCGTACCCCGTAGTCCACTTTCATGGGGATTCTCATCGCACCCACCTCCGAGCCGCTCCAACAAGCCAATTATAGCATCGGCGTGGGGGTATTTCCAACTTTGTCTATATACTTAGTCAACAAACTCGCCCCGGCTGGGCCGTCCCGGTGGCGCCGGACGGGCTCACGTTTGTTCCTGCACCACCAGGCACGTACCAAGACCGTGGGCGATCACCTTCTGTTGCTGGTCGGTCACGTTCATGTCGGCCACGATTACGCGGCGGCCGGCGCTGAGCACCCGAGAGGTGGCGGTCAGTTCCCCATCTTTGGCCGACGCAATGAAGTTGACCTTCAGCTCCACGGTCACACTGCGCTGGCCTGGGCGCAGCACCGAATTCGCCGCGCGGTAGAAAGCGTAGTCGGCCAGGGAGACGATCAACCCGCCCTGGACAACACCGGCGTCCTGCAGATAGCTTTCGTGGATGGTCATGGTGGCGCTGCCCACACCGTCGGCGCAGAGGCCGGGGTGCATGTCCAGCAGCGCGGCAAAGGGCGCCTCGTACTCGGATTCGTGTTCAGGTCTTTCGGTACCCAATGGCGGTGACTCCTGTACGTTGACGGATTCGCCACCACGCATCGGTCGCGGGCTCCGGCCCCAAGGGGTCATCGCGGCCGGCGCGGGGCGTCCACCCAGTATACCCGTGGCAAGAGCGTCCTGCCACGGAGATTGAGGAATCTGGCGCGCCGCTCCATGGCCGAACAATGGCGCTACCTGGGCCGTTTTGTCTATAATGGGAAAACATCCGGGCCGGCGCGGAAAATAGCGGAGCTTGCGGAAGAGGGAATGGTCAAAGGAGTCTTCGTGGCTCTGGGAATCATGGTGCTGCTGGCGCTGATTCCCATCGTGGACGTTATCGGCATCCCTTTCGGGGCGTTCATCGGAGCGTACTACGGCATATCTTCGACCGGTGACCTTCGCCGCTCCTTCTTGTTCAAGTCCGTTATGTTCGGCGGCTTGCTGGGCGTGTTGGTATTCCTGCTCTTGGTGGCGGTGGCGGCCGGTCTGACGATGGCCGTGGATCTGAGCCAGCGGTTTCAGTGGTTGCTGTGGTTGTCGGTGTTCACGTTTACCCTGTACTCGGCCAGCATGGGCGCGTTGGGGGCGATGTACTCCCAACTGAAGAAGTCCGGGTAGCCCCGGCGGCGGCTATCCGGCCGGCCGGCTGTCGGACGAGCAGAGAGCGGGGAGGACAAAGCCACCTGCTTTTGAGGAGACATTTCGGAGACAGTGATGCAGAATAAGCCCGAGGTTGCGTTCCGGCAGCCTCAGCACCGGCTTCGAGAGGCTGGAGGCTCAGATCAATCAGGTGGACCGGCCCGGCAGTGACTGGCAAGAAGCTGCTGCTGCTGGTACTGCTGACCGTCCTGGTGTTCGTGGGACTGGCCGGCTATGGTGATTTCAGGGAGATCGGCGGGCAGCTGGCCCACTTCCCTCTCCCCTACCTGATTGCCGCTTTGGCCCTGGCTGTCGTGAACTACGGGCTGCGGTTTCTGCGCTGGGCCTACTTTCTGCGGGTGCTGGGGATCGACCTTCCCCTGGGACTGAACGGTCTGGTGTTTCTTTCCGGGCTGGCCATGTCTATTACCCCGGGTAAGGCCGGTGAGCTGATTAAGAGCTACCTTCTCCGCGACCGGGCCGGCGCTTCTGTGTCCGCCACGGCCCCGGTAGTCGTCATGGAGCGGATGACCGACGTAGTCTCCGTGGTGCTGCTTGCGTTGCTTGGCCTTGCCCTGCTGCCCATGCCCGTGGTTGCCGCGCTCGCGGCGGTCCTGTTCCTGTCCGGAGCGGCCCTGGTATTCATCGGCACCCGGAAAGGTGACCGCCTGTTCGGCCTGCCGCTGCTGCGCCGTTGGAGCAGTGCCCTGCGTGCGTCTTATCAAGGGCTACGGCAACTGGCCGCCCCCAAGGTGTTGCTGGTGGCCATCGTCCTGGGGGTGGCCGCCTGGTTCAGCGAAGGCCTGGCACTATGGGTAATTCTGCGAGGCCTGGACGCCGACGTAGCCCTGTCGCGAGCGCTGCCGATCTACGCCGCCGCCACCTTGGTGGGCGCCCTCAGCGCGCTGCCCGGAGGCCTGGTGGGCACCGAAGGAAGCATGGTCGCGCTTTTGCAGCAGAGTGGAATCGCCAGGGGCCCTGCCTCTGCGGCAACCCTGCTGGTACGGTTGGCAACCCTCTGGTTCGCCGTTGCCGTCGGGCTCGTTGCCCTGGCCTATTTGAACCGGTTCGGGCCTCCTCGTGTAGCCGCAGCCTCCAGTGGAGAGCAGGACCGCCCGGTCCTGCAGGTCCGTTCCTAGGCCGAGGGGTTTATGGGGACCAGCGACAAATTCCTCAAACAGGCCGGGCAAGGTGGTGTGGTATTGGGGGCAACGGCCCTGCTGAAGGCGTTGCGGCCCCGGCAATGGATCAGAAACGGCCTGGTGTTCTTTCCGCTGGTGTTTTCGGTCCAGGTGGCCTGGTCTCTCGAAAACCTTGACCCCGTTCCGGGGCTCGTAGTCCGGTTGCTGGTGTTGTTCGTGGCGTTCTGTGCCCTGTCCAGTGCCGTTTACTTCTTCAACGACCTGGCAGACCGGGAGGCCGACCGGCAGCACCCTGTCAAGCGGCTCCGGCCCATCGCCTCGGGGCAAGTAGGGGTCCCCATGGCCCTGGCCGTGTTGTTGGTCCTGGCCGCTGCCGGACTGGCGGGGATGTTCCTGGTTGAATGGGTGCTGGGGGCCATCGGCCTGCTCTACTTGGTCATCAACGTGGCCTACTCCTTGGGCGTCAAACGGGTTGTTCTGCTGGACGTGTTGGCGGTGTCCAGCGGTTACGTTATTCGCGTCGTCGCCGGGGCGGTTGCCATCGGAGTCACCCCATCGCCCTGGCTATACGTCACCACCGCCGCCGGGGCCCTGTTCATTGTGCTGGGCCGCCGCTACGCGGAAGCGCGGCTTGCCGGGGAATCGGCGTCCGGCCAGCGGCCGGTGCTGAGCAAGTACGCTGGGGCCTTCATCGGACAGTGCATGACGATCTCGGCAACGGCAGCCTGGCTGAGCTATACTCTGTACACGGTGGAAGCGGAAAATCTACCGGAAAACAACACCATGCTGCTCACCCTGCCGCTGGTGACCTTTGGCCTCTTCCGCTATCTGTACCTGCTGAACACCAGCCGGGAGGCGGAGGCCCCGGAACAGCTAATCGTACGGGACATCCCCTTGGTCCTGTCCATCCTCTGCTGGATGGGGGTGTCGGCCCTGGTGCTGCTGTTAAACTAGTGAGTATAGCTATCAGCTTTCGGTCGTTCGCGACGGAGTAGCTTCAATGCAAGTACCCAACAACCCCGATGATGCTGTGACTTCGGTGGGAGCGGCCCGGCCATTGCAAACCCCGGCGGAAGCTCCGGCCACCCAAAGCCCTCCGGCGTCCCAGCGCCCGGTGGTGGCCGTGGTGGCCACCCGGCCGGAGACCGTTCTGGCCGACATCCAGAGAGCCATGGTGCTGGCCGGCGTCAGCCGGCACCTGGACCCGGATACCACCACCCTGCTGAAAATCAACATCTCCTGGCAGCACTGGTACCCGGCTTGCTCCACTTCGCCCTGGCAGCTGGAAGGGGTGGTCGGGGCGCTGCGAAACCTGGGTCATCGGGAGCTGGTCGGGGCCCACAACGGGACCGTGGTGGTGGACTCCTATGAGGGAGAGGCGAAAAACAAGCACAAGGCGGTTCAAGACCGGTGCGGCCTGCCGGTGGTGCATCTGGACAGCCCTCCCAACCGTTGGGTGGATTACCAGCCCAAAGCGGAGATGCTGGTGCTTCATGACATCTTCCCGGAGGGCATTCAAATCCCGGAGTCCTTCGCGGGGACCAATATCGTCCACCTGCCCACGATGAAGACCCACGTTTTCACCACCATGACCGGTGCGATGAAGAATGCCTTCGGCGGGCTGTTGCACCGAAAGCGCCACTGGACCCACT
>CAJWBT010000177.1 GCA_913020235.1 uncultured Chloroflexota bacterium | reverse complement strand
CGGCCCGCCACTACTTCGACAAGATTTACGTGGACACGGTGGCCCACAGTCCCGACGCGTTGGAGTACTGCTACAAGAGCTATGGCCCGGAGAAGCTGCTGTACGGCACCGATCACCCGTTTTCCCATTTCAGTGAATTTAACGTGATGATAGACAGCTTGGCCTGCACGGAGGCCGAACGAGAGCTAATCAACGAAGGAAACGCCCGGCGGCTGCTGGGGTTATAGCCTGCGCTTCCCACCGCCACGGTCACGTCGCAATCCATCGCATTGACCCCGGTTCAGGTTAGCGGATATCATGCCCATATTCTCAGCGATGGCCCTGCTCGGACCTACGGGACCAGTGGCATGGCCATCGGTCTTTGCGGGAGAGGAGTAGCAGTCATGCCAATGTACATCACGCTTCTGAACTACACCGAGCAGGGCGCCAAGGATATCAAGAATGCCCTGCAACGGGTAGCGTCGGCGCGCCGGGCCGTTGAGGCCGCCGGGGGAAAGATACATGCCTTCTACCTGACCATGGGGCAGTACGACGCGGTAACCGTTATCGAACTCCCCAGCGACGAGGCGGCTGCCACGAATGCCCTGGCCGTCGGCGCCCAGGGCAACGTGAGGACGACCACGATGAGGGCCTTCACCGAGGAAGAGATGGCCGGGATCGTAAGCAACCTGCCCTAGTGTACTGTCTTGGAAATAGCTTTACATCGCTAAATTGTGCGATATTCCATCTCCACGATCGTCCTTCCGGCCCAAGCCGGAATCCAGAGAAGTGTCGGCTGGTTCCCGGCCTTCGCCGGGATGACGGACCGGGTATCAAGCCATTTGAGAGACATTAGACTTGCGTCCCGCCCTACGGCTCGGGCTGAAGCCCGGCAGCTTCGGCCCGCAGCATTTCCAGCGAGGGAACGGGGGGGTGGTCGCCGTCAATTATGGTCCGGTATCGGTTGCCCAAGCCTTGATCAGGTGGTAGGCGATGGCGATCGGGCCGGGAAGCGCGAGATTCTTGCTCTTGCCCTCAAGCGCCAACAAGACTTCGTCCCGCTGGAACCACCGGACATCGGCCATCTCCTCGTCGTCCATTGCAATATCTGTCGTCACCGCGTCCGCGTGACAGCCTATCATCAGCGACGATGGAAAAGGCCAAGGCTGGGATGAGTGGTAACGGATGTTCGCTATCTTGATGCCCGCCTCCTCCAGGACTTCTCTGGCCACGGCCTCCTCGATCGATTCCCCCTGGTCCACGAAACCGGCCAGAGCGGAATACCTGTTCGTGCGCGAGAGGCGGCCGCGAGATTGACCCAGCAAACAGCGGTCCTCATGAGACACCACGGTTATGACCACGGGATCAGTGCGGGGGTAGTGCTCGGTATCGCACTTCGAACATTGCCGCACGTGCCCGCCACGCTTCACAAATGTCTCATGACCGCATATCGCGCAAAACCCGTTGCGGCTATGCCAGCCGATCTGAGCCCGTGCTTGGGCGACGATCCCAGAGTCTGACCCACTTAGGTATTCCGTAGCTTTCCGGGCATCCTCAAATCTCCAGTCTTCCCTCTCCTGCAGCTCTTGAGCCGCGGAGCCACCACTTGATATGTCGATGGCGAAATGGGCCTTCTGCTCCCGTAGACCCAGGAAGATCGCGCTTGTCTCAATCCCCAGCCGGCCCAATCCATCGAGACTCAGCCAACCAAGGCTCTGGTCTGAGCCGTTGGAAATCGGCACTTTTAGGTCCCACATCGGCAGGAACTTGCTTCCGGGATCCTTGGCTCTATCGGCTATCCATTCTTCGTCGCGGCGCTCCCGATCGCCTCTGTCCAGTGGGTTGCCCGCATAAATATGTGAGATGTTCAGTTGCTTATTACTCATAGCCTCATCCGCTGAAGGTATCTTCCGGGGTATCCGCGCTCCGGGAAACGAGCGAGAGACCCTCAGGGCCCCGATATTATACCGAACGTTGGCTGGAGCGGGAGGACTCGCGCCCCACCCGCCGCACGCCCGACTACCGTTTTTTCGGCATTCCCTATGGCGTGGTGGATGCGAGGGAGGACGGGCTTGCCGGATCGGTGGCGCCCGTCCTCCCTCCGGAGGATAGAGCCTACCCTGGCGGGCCGGTCAGGGTTGAAGGTATCGCCCGCTGGTTCCCGCCGCTATTTGATGGCAATCGGCACGTACGGGACGTTCTTGGACTGGTCGATGGGCCGGCGCTCGATAAACGCCAGACGCCGTTCCTGGCACTCGTCCGAGGAGAAGAAATCTGGGATATGCTCCTGCACCGGGGTTCGGTCGGGCACAATGAAGTGGTCGTGCTGGTCGTAGGAGATCCTCTGCATCTGGAGGATGACCGGGCTCACCCTCTTGATGTCCGTGATCCACCGGTCCACCTCCTCCCATAGCTGGTTTGGCTCCACAACCTTGTTGACCAGGCCCATGTCATAGGCCTCCCGAGCGCTGTACTGGCGGCAGAGCATCCACATCTCCCTGGCCCGTTTCTGCCCAATGCGGGCAGCTAGGCGGGAGACGGTGTGCCCGGCGGCGGGACTGCCCACCCGGGGCCCGGTCTGGCCGAAGCGGGAACGCGTGGTAGCGATTGTGAAGTCACTCTGGTAGGCCAGAATGTTGCCCGAGCCGATGGCGTAGCCATCGACCGCGGCGATCACGGGCTGGGGCATCTGCCGGATAACCTCGCCGTAGCTCACGGCGGCGGTCCCCCGGTAGTCTTCCCGTTCCACCTCGGGGTCGTAGCTCTGGTCGTTGCCCGTGCAAAAGCCATTGGGTCCGGCTCCGGAGATTACCACGGCGCGGATGTCCGGGGTGTTGGCGGCGTCAAGCAGCGCGTCCGCCATTTCGTTCATCGTAATGCCACGCTTGGCGTTGAACGTCTCAGGCCGGTTGAGCATCAGCCAGGCGACCCCGTCCCGCTTCTCGAAAATGATGTCCGAGTAGTCACTGGAACCGATGATAGGGCCTAAATAGCTGGAAAACCGCTGGTCAACCATGTCCAGCGCCTCCTGCAGCACCTGAAGGAGTTGGGGCGCCGAGAGGTCCTGCCGGGCGGCGCCGGTGATCTCGTCCTCCCCAAGGGTGGCGCGAATCCCCTTGGTGCCGAGCCACCGGGCGTAGCCCCGAGTGAAGTCGTGGACGGCGGGGCACGCTTGGTGCGAAAAGGGCAGTCGCTTTCCGGTCTCCAGGCTGTCAACGGTGAGCCGGAAGGCCGCCTGCTCTTCCCCAGGAGAGGTTTTCAGGCTGAAGTTGAACCCGACCCCGGCCCGCTCGTAATCTACTCTGCTCTCGAACTGCATGTCGGATGCCATAGTTTCCCCCTTGCTTGTAGTAGTCTAGGGTGCGAAGCGATCAGGCCCTGTTGGCGCCGCGGCGGGCGGTAGCCTCGAGGAGCCGGCATGGAGAACCCCAGGAAGTATAACTCGATAACCCCGCGACCTCCAACCGGCTGCCCTGGCCAGGCTTCGGTCGCCGGCATCCGAGGCCGGCAAGGGCTGGAAACGCTGAAAAGTGGCGCCGGGCCGGGTGGCGAGCCTCGCGTGGAGATAGGCGGGGTCCTGGAGCTTTCGCTCCCAGTCCTGGAAGGCTGCCTCTGCTCCCGCCGGGGCACGGTGTCGCACCACCCTGGCCAGGATAGCCAGGAGCCCGCCCGTCCGAAAGATGCCGAGAGCGTCCTCGTTGGCGTAGCGGACCCGATAGCCCAGGAGACGGCCCCAGCTCTGGAAGTTGGCCAGAGCCGCCTCCGTTCCCTGCGGGTCGTCCGACGCGGCCTCCTGGTTCGTGGTGAAGTCCGCCGAGTGGAGCGCCAGTGCCCCGGGCAGGGCTTCCAGGGGAAGCGCCATCGCCCGGAGGCGTTCCATAAGCGCTTGGCTGGCGCCGTCAACGGGGGCCGGCGAAGACGTTGGAGCGGGGGTGCTCGTGGGCTGTGGCGCTGGAGTAGGAGTTGGCGCGGCCGTGGGCGTAGCCTCTTCGCCACAGGCGGCGAGCAAGAGGACGCAGAGCAGCAGCGTCGCCAGAAAGAGCAGCCTTTGCATGAAATCGTTCCATCTCCGGATGTGCTGGTCGAGGCTGAGGGGATACGGGCGCAAGAACCCATCGGTAGCTGGCAGTGGCTTCCCAGCGGAGCGCCATGGATCGCTATCTTCGGAGTTTAATACAGCCTCAAATTTGGCCGTGCCGGCCCGGAAAACCGCCTGCCGGGCCGGCGACGGCGAAGCCGGCTTCCCAGGACCTTACCGGCCCGCCAAACATCGCCGACTCCCATGTCGAAATCGTGCCTATGTTGAATGGAGATGATATAGTAGAGGGCGGCGGGAAGGGCGGCGCAAGAGGCTGAAGGAGGATAGCTATGGCGAGGGTGGTAATTGCTGGAGCTGGCTGGGCTGGTTGCGCCGCGGCCGTTGCAACGGTGCAGGCCGGGGGCGAGGCGGTCCTGATCGAGAAAACGGATACGATTCTGGGCACCGGCCAGGTCGGGGGTATCTTCCGGAACAACGGCCGGTTCACTGCCGCCGAGGAGATGATAGCCATGGGTGGGGGCGCCCTGTTCCATCTCATGGACGAAGCCAGCCTCCATCAGAACATGGAGTTTCCCGGGCACAAGCACTCCAGCCTCTACGATGTGGCGGTCATGGAGCCCACCGTCAGGCGCTTCTTGAAGGACAAAGGTGTCGATCTCTGGACTCGGAGCCGGGTTACCGGCGTCGTCAAGGATGACGGTGGCATAGCGGCCCTGCAGCTGGAGGGCGGCACCGAAATCGAGGGTGACGCCTTCATCGACACCACGGGCACCGCCGGCTCCATCCCAAACTGCCGCAAGTACGGCAACGGGTGCGCCGAGTGCGTTCTGCGCTGTATCACCTTCGGAAACAGAGTCAGCATTGCCGCCAGAGCTGGCGTCACGGAGATTGTGGGCCGGAAGATGGATGGAAGCCCCGGCGCCATGAGCGGTTCGTGCAAGCTCCATTCCGGCTCGGTGAGCGAGGACGTCAGAAAGGAGATGAAACGGACCGGCGTGGCCGTCTTGCCCATCCCCAAAGACTTGATCGAGAAGAAGCGGGAGATGCTGGCCATAAAGGTCTGTCAGCAGTACGCACTCCCTGAGTTTGCCGCCAACGTGGTCCTCCTGGACACCGGCCACGTGAAGCTCATGACGTCCTACTTTCCCATAGACGAGCTTCGGGAAATCAAGGGCCTGGAAAATGCTCGCTACGAAGACCCTTACGCGGGCGGTATGGGCAACTCCGTGCGCTTCATGGCCATCGCTCCCCGGGACGATACCCTCAAGGTCGATGGCGTTCCCAACCTGTTCTGCGCCGGGGAGAAGGCGGGTCTATTCGTGGGTCACACCGAGGCCATCGCCACCGGAAACCTGGCCGGCCACAACGCCGTTCGTTACTCCCTCGGGAAGGACCTGGTAACCCTGCCCCGCAGCACCGCGGTTGGGGAGTATACCGCCTATGGCCGGGAGCGCATGGAGA
>CAJWBT010000176.1 GCA_913020235.1 uncultured Chloroflexota bacterium | reverse complement strand
AGGTGACCAACGCCATGTCGTTGATCGCCGCGTCCAAGATGCGCCGGGCGCAGATAGCGGTGACCCAGGGCCGCCCCTACGCCCAGAAGATTCAGGAGATTATCTCCCACCTGGCGGCTCAACCCAGCGAGGAAGGCGGGGCGGCCCACGCCCTGCTTCAGGAGAGGCCGGTGCAGCGGACCGGGGTCCTGGTGATCAGCCCGGACCGGGGTCTTTGCGGCGGCATGCATTCGAACCTGAACCGCACGGTGGGCCAGTTCGTCTTGGAGCAGGCTTCGCCCTGCCGTATGATCGCGGTTGGTCGGAAAGCGCGCGACTTCTTGGTCCGCACCTCGCAAGACGTGAAGGCGGTTTTCACCGACTTGGGGGAGCGTCCCGGTCAGGCTGACACCATGGCCGTCTCCCACCTGGTCATCGACGCCTACACCGAAAGGGAGGTGGATGAGGTGTACTTGGCCTACACCAAGTTCGTGTCCACTATGTCCCAGGTGCCCGTGGTGGAAAGGCTGCTGCCGGTGGCCCCGGCCGCTCTCACCGCGCCGGAGCGGGTGGGCTACATCTACGAGCCCGATCACCTTGTGGTCTTGGAGAACCTGCTGCCACGGTTCGTGGAGATGGAGGTTTTTCACGCTTTGCTGGAGTCCATAGCCAGCGAGCAGTCGGCCCGGATGGTGGCCATGCGCGCCGCTACCGACAACGCTAACGGGTTGGTCGACGACCTAACCCTGGTCATGAACAAGCTGCGCCAGGACAGTATCACCAATGAGCTTCTGGACCTGGTTGGCGGGATGATAGCCCTGGAGGGCTAGAGGGAACAGTAGCAGGAGAAGATTATGGCCGACGGAAAAGTAGTGCAGGTCATCGGCACTGTCGTCGATGTTGAATTTCCCCCGGACCAGCTCCCCAACCTCTTCGACGCGCTGGAGCTGGACAACGAAGGGGATCGGTTGATCCTGGAGGTGCAGCAGCACATAGGCAACAACTGGGTGCGCTGCCTGGCCCTGGGCGCCACCGACGGCCTGGCCCGGGGTGTGGCGGCGACCGACACCGGCCAGAAGGTTACAGTGCCCGTGGGCCGGGAGACCCTGGGCCGGCTGTTCGATGTGACCGGGACGCCGCTGGACAGCCTGGGCCCAGTCGAGGCGGCCGAGAGCCGGCCGATCCACCGGGACCCCCCTGGATTCGACGAGCAGAACCCAAGCGTGGAAATCCTGGAAACGGGGATCAAGGTGTTCGATCTGATTACCCCCTTCATGAAGGGTGGCAAGATCGGCGCCTACGGCGGCGCCGGGGTGGGCAAGACGGTCATTATCCAGGAACTCATCCGCAACATCGGCGCGGTTCACCAGGGGGTGTCGGTTTTCGCCGGGGTGGGCGAGCGCTCCCGTGAGGGAAATGACCTGTGGCATGAAATGCAGGAATCCGGGGTCCTGGCTACCACGGTGCTGGTGTTCGGCCAGATGAACGAGACCCCCGGTGTCCGGGCCCGAGTGGGGCTCACCGGCCTGACCATGTGCGAGTATTTCCGCGACGTGGAGCACCAGGACGTGCTGCTTTTCATCGATAACATCTACCGCTACATTCTGGCCGGCATGGAGGTGTCGGCCCTCCTGGGCCGGATGCCTTCGGCGGTCGGCTATCAGCCGACCCTGGGCACCGAGATGGGAGCCCTGCAGGAGCGCATCACATCCACCAAGAGCGGGTCCATCACCTCGTTCCAGGCCATTTACGTCCCCGCTGACGACTACACCGACCCCGGCATCGTGACGACGTTCGGCCACCTGGACGGCGTGGTGTCACTGGAGCGCGCGCTGTCCGCCCAGGGGTTGTACCCGGCGGTGGACCCCCTGGCGTCCTACTCTCGGATACTGGAGCCGGGCATCGTCGGCGAGGAGCACTACGGGCGGGCCCGGGCCGTGCAGCAGGTGCTCCAGCGGTACAAGGACCTGCAGGACATCATCGCCATCCTGGGGATAGAGGAGCTGTCGGACGAGGACAAGCTGACGGTGTTCCGAGCCCGGAAAATCCAGCGGTTCCTGACCCAGCCTTTCTTCGTCGCCGAGACATTTACCAACCAGCCAGGCAAGTACGTGCCCTTGCGGGAGACGATACGGGGGTTCGGCGAGATTCTGGAAGGAAAGCATGACGACCTGCCGGAGCAGGCATTCTACATGGTTGGCACCATCGACGAAGCGGTGGAGAAGGCCGAACAGATACAGGCCTCGGTGTAGGGAGCCGCGCCATGGCAACGATGCAACTGGAGATAATTACCGCGGAGCAGAAGGTATACGGCGACGATGTGGAGATGGTGGTCGCCCCCGGCATCGACGGGGAGCTGGGAATTCTGCCCCACCACGCACCATTAATGACCATCTTGCAACCTGGTGAAGTGGCGATCCGCAAAGACGGACAGGATACCTTCTTGGCCGTCACCGGGGGGTTCATGGAGGTCATCGGCAACAGGGTGACCATCCTGGCCGATGCCTGCGAGCGGTCCGATGAGATCGACGAGGCCCGGGCCCTGGCGGCGGTGGAGCGGGCCAAAGAGCGCCTGGCCCTCCAGCAAGAGGACCTACAGCTGGAGCGTGTCGTGCTGGCCATCCGTCGGGCCCAGATCCGATTGAACGTGGTCCGCCGGCGGCGGGCCCGGAGCGGCATGCCACCGGCCTCGGCGGACTCCGGCCCGAGCGCCTCCGGATAGGGAACGCACCGGTGGGCGGGGCGAGTTGACACCGGAGCCGGTGCATCCGCATGGGGGAGGCAGAGCAGTGGATGAGGTGGAGGCCGGGAGGCCGGTACTAGGTTGTCGAGGCTCGGGTCAGGTTAGGTAGTAGGTCATCGATTGGAGAGAGAGCACCGGGTCGATATTCCGTAGCTTTACCCCTTTGCTTACCTGGGGCGACGTTGGCGTGTAGTTCAAAATGGCCCGGACACCGCACTCTATCAAGCGGTCAACCACCGCCTGGGTGTGGGTGACCGGGACGGCCACAATGGCAATTCTGATTCGCTTGATCCTGAATAGCTCCTCCAGTCTCTCCATGGAGTCCACGGTCAAGTCGCCCACCTGCAGGCCGATGACCTCCGGGTTGGCGTCGAAGGCGGCGATCAAACGGAACCCGTCAGGCGTAAATCCTGGATAGCTTATGATAGCCCTACCCAGGCGGCCCACCCCCACCACAGCCACGTCCCAGTGGGTATCGAGGCCCAGGATCTCCCGTAACTGTTCCAGCAGGTGGCGGACGCTGTAACCCCGGCCCTGCTTACCGAACCGGCCGAAATAGCTGAGGTCTTTCCGTATCTGGGCTGGGGTTACCTGAAGCATTTCCCCCAGTTGCTGGGAACTGACGACCTCGGAGCCCTCCTGTTCCAGGCGTCCGAGGATGCGGACGTACTGTGGTAGCCGGGTGACCACCACCTCTGGTACTTCGGGCCTGTGTTGCCGCTGCGGTACAGGTTTCCCTGCCATGGTAATGAGCGCTCCTTCACACCTTCATCCACACCAGCCCACGTGGCCTGGCTGAACAGCGGTGAGTGAAGACCAGCCAATGAACGAATAGTGGACCAAATCTAGGATTGGTCCGTCTATAATCTATAATGAGGATTTGGACCGAGTCAAGGCATTTGTGATAATCGGCACAAATTCTGCGGCAATGCGGCGGGGAATCGCGTCTCGGGAGGTTGGAGATGCACATCGGGGTGTGCCGGCTGATGTTGCATTTGCCGGAAGCCAACAACCTGAAGGCCAAACGCCAGGTGGCCCGCTCCTTGACGGCGCGGGTGAGAAACCAGTTCAACGTGGCCGTGGCGGAGGTGGCCGACAATGATCTGTGGCAGCGGTTGACGCTGGGAATCTGCTGCGTGAGCAACGATTCAGCTCACGCCAATGAGACCCTTGCCCACGTGGTCTCCTTCGTTGAGGGGAGCAGGGGCGACATCGTGTTGTTGGACTACGAAACGGAGATAATCTCAGGCGTCTAGTGTACTGCCTTGTATATAGCTGCACATTAGTGCAATTGTGGGATATTCCATCATCACAGTCGTCTTTCCGGCGCAAGCCGGAATCCAGAGAAGCGCTAACTGGATCCCGGCCTTCGCCGGGATGACGGACCCGGTATCGAGCCATTTACCAGACGGTGGACCAATGCTTCGCCCATGGCGGCTCTCTTGCTCGCCGGCCGCCGGCGATGAAATGGCCTCAAAACTTCCAACTCCACGTGATGAGCTACCTGGTAGAGAGCTTGACTCCGGGCACCGGGGTTTGTAGACTGCTGACGCTGGAGTTTCCCAGGTCCATGAGCCGCCGGTTGGGGGCGGAGTGTTCGGGAGGTCAATTGTGAGCATGAACTGGAAGCCCAGCTTGGAAACCATGTATTGGAGGAGAGTTCATTGAGCTACGCGAAGAAGGACAGCATTGAGTCCGGGTTGCGCTTCAAGACTCGGGCCGGCCTGGTGGTCGAGACCACGGGGGTCACCCAGTCGTTGGAGGCCAATGACGACTATGTGCATGAAGTGGTGATCGTGGAAGGCGAGGGGGAAGGGAACAAATACCTGCATAACTTGGACTACGCTGAGAAGGTCTAGCCTCAGGCTCACCAATACGCGACGTCTCAACGATCCGGCGTTCCACCGGGTGGGTAAGGGGGCAGCGCAGTGCGGACCCCGGCGACACCCGGTGGCTTCCCCGAGGGCCGGCCGGATCAGCCGATGCGGGCGTTGATCACCTTCATCAAGTCTTGAATGTCGGGAAAGATGTGGGCGTTGGGCTCGTGGCGGTGTTCAGAGATCACTTGGCCGTCGCCGATGATGTCGAACTTACCGTGGGGTCCAGGGGTGAGCTTGAAGCTGGCGATGTGCTCGTCGGCACGGCTCAAGGCTTCTCCCGCCATCCAGGCGGCGCGTAGGGCATGGCCTCAATCCTGACAATACAGGATTTCTAAGTCCAATTTTTCCGCTGTCGCCAAGGTGCATCTTCCGCCGATTTCGAAGAGGGCGAATGATATTGCGCCGGACTGGTGATGTCAATCGGATTCGACGCCGGCTTCACCGGCCGTGAATTCGGCCATGAACTCCTCCAGCGCGTCCCAAAGCTCCGTGCCGCCGCCGCCCAGGGGGTCGTTGTGCCCTGCCCCGGACAGGAGCTGAAACCGCTTTGGCTGATTCGCAGCCCTGAAGAGTTTCTCTCCCTGGGAAATGGGAACCGTCTCGTCCTGGTCTCCGTGGAGTATGAGCAGAGGGCGCTGGACCTTTGCAACGCGGGCCAGGGAGTTGTACTTGTTACGGACCAGCCAGCCGGCCGGCAACCGGGGGAAGGCGAAGTGGGCCATGTCGCTGAGCGAGGCGAAGGGAGAGACCAGGACCAGCGCCAGCGGGGGGTGGTCCACGGCCAGCTCCACCGCCACCGCGGTCCCCAGGGAGCGGCCGAAGTACACGATCCTATCCGGCATTACGTCGGGCCTTCCCTGAAGGTAGAGCAGGGCCGCCCGGGCGTCCCGGTAGGTGCCCTG
>CAJWBT010000175.1 GCA_913020235.1 uncultured Chloroflexota bacterium | reverse complement strand
TGGCCACTAGACAAGTCATACATCTTAGCAAAGACAACAGCCGGTGGGACCCCGATAGCCAAGGGCTGTGGGTTACCAAGACCGACGTGGTCGAGCTTCATCGATGCGCTTACCGAGTGTTCTTAGCCCACCAACAATGTCGTCCTTACTCCGAATATCTCACCAAATCAGCCCAGCAGTTGCTTTCGTCGGGCATTAGCACGGAAGATCGTGTTGTGTCTCAGCTTGAGTTGACCGTAGCGAGTAATGTCGATGCTGCGCGGCGAGAGGGCGGCGTTTTTAAATTCCCCGTCCAATTCTTTAACCACGACCTTGGGATAACAGGGGTCCTCGATGGCATCCTTTTCGAAAATGATGTTCTGTTTCCTGTCGAAATCAAATCACATAAAAGGCTTCGTAGAAGTGATCGCCTCGAGTTGGCATTCTACTGGCGTCTATTGGAACCCCTTCAGAGAGCTGAAGGCTTTGGCAATCAGAGCAGAGGGCACATCATCTTGGGAGCCTATGAACGGTGGCAAGAAGTCCCGTTGCGTAGAAGGGATTTGAACTGGGCTGATCGACTCATCGATGGGGTCAGACAAACTAAAGTGAATGGTGCCAGCTTGGCTCGGGTAGCTGCGTGCAAAGACTGTACCCTGAATCAAGAACATATTGCGCAACTTAAGAGCGACAGAGATGTGTCCATCATCTTGAACGTGGGTGACAGTCGTCGGCGAGACCTGCATAAGCTGGGCGTCGACTCGATTGGAGCCCTCGCCGCTGCCGACCTAGTAAATCTTCATGACCGCTGGTGCACCATCGGTACCACGAGCACCGTGCCGTCGCTACAACTATTACGGGGGATGCAGATCCATGCTGACGCTTGGCTAGCAGATGAAACGAAGGTCGTCGATGCTGCCGTGATCCCTCCTCCTGATGAAGCCATAATACTTGACCTGGAGTATTGCACTTGGCCAGATCGATTTATATTCTTGGTTGGTTTGTTGATTGTGCGGGAAGGCCACGTATTGGACGTTAAACAAGAGTTCGCTGAGAATTCTGATGACGAACTCCGTATCCTGCGGGCCATGCAGGATATATTAAACGAGCATCCGCGATCGCCGATAGTGACTTGGAGCGGCCTCTCTGCCGATTTTCCGGAGATCGATCATGCCTGGCGGAAACACGGCTTGAGCGAAGATGCCTTGGAGGTCTTTAAGGGACGGCACATAGACCTGTACCAGCGTGCCATGCGAGGAGTAAGGGTGCCAACCATAGGCCTAGGCCTGAAAGACATGTTGGAATATTTTGAATTCCCTAGAAAAGTTAAGGATGTGGATTCTGGGTTCGCTGCTCTCATGATGTATTTGGATTATCTCCGAAAAGGGGGCAGGAATTTGCGGTTGAAGCTCCTGCGATATAACCAAGATGATCTTGATGGGACTTTGTTTGTTTGGGAGAAGCTCTGGGGAATAGTCAACGGCTAGGCCGTTCTACGGAAGGTGTCTCAGACATAGGAAGAAGGGGACCCGGGGGAGGTCGGCCGTCGGGAGGGTGCAACGACCCCCCTATAGTCCCCCTTTCTCAAGGGGGGACGAGATACGGACTGACCGCTGACCGCTGACCGCTGACCGCTACTTCGTCAGAATGTGCACGGTGGTCACGTCTCCGGCTCCGGAGCACTGGGCTAGGCCCACCTTTGGGTTGCCCACCTGGCGCGGCCCCGCTTCCTGCCGCAGCTGGGTGACGGTCTCGTGTATCATCCGGATGCCGGTGGCGCCGAAGGGGTGTCCCATGGCCAGCAGCCCGCCGTCGGTATTGGTGGGAATATCCCCGGTGAGGGCCGTGCGCCCCTCCACGGTGGCCTCCCACGCCTGGCCAAAGGGGACCAGGTGCAGGGATTCAAGCTGCTGCAGCTCGCCGATGGTAGCGGCGTCGTGGACCTGCACCAGGTCCACGTCCTCCGGCCCCAGGCCGCTCATCTCGTAGGCTTCCATGGCGGCCGGCTCGGTCCGGTAGGGGCTGAACGCCGAATGGTCGCTGCCCCGGCCGTTGTAACTTCCGGATCGCAGCACCGCCGCGTTCACGCGGACGGCCCGGTCCCTGGATACTCCGTACCGGTCCATAGAGTCCGCGGCGCACAGGACGGCGGCGGCGGCCCCCTCGCTGGTGGGGCAGCACTGGAACAGGGTGAGGGGGTCGGAGATCAGGCGCGAGCCCAGGACCTGCTCCAGGGTGTGGGTCTCCTTGCGGTGGGCGTAGGGGTTGAGGGCGCCGTTCTGGCGGGCCTTCACCGACACCTGGGCCAGGGCGGAGGCCGGAGCGCCCGTTTCTTCCATGTAGCGGCGCATCCGCAGAGCATACCCGGCCATCATGTGGTCCGCGCCGATGTAGCGCTCGGGACTGTCTTCGGCGGTCACGGTGACCGGCCCCCTGGGCACCTTCTCGGCCCCAAAGGCCAGCGCCAGGTCGAACACCCCGCTGGCGACGCCCCAGTAGGCCTGCCAGAAGGCGGTGGACCCGCTAGAGCAGGCGTTTTCCACGTTGATTATGGGTATCCCGGTCAGCCCCAGCTTGGCCAGGGCGGTTTCACCCACCGACATACCGTGGTAGTAGACGTGGCCGAAGTAGGCCACCGGGATGTCTTTCCAGCGGACCTCCGCGTCTTTTAAGGCGGCGACCACCGCCTCCAACGCCAACGCGGCCAGGTCCTTGTTCGGGAACCTGCCGAAGGGGTGCAAGCCCACCCCGGCGACCATCACCTCGCGGCCCGGACGGAACTGGGTCACGGCGTTGCCTCCTCCTCGGTGCTCACGGGCGGATCATGCCGGCCGCCACTTGAAGACCGCCATTTCGGTATCCCCCTCGCGGGCCCCCACGGGCCGCAGGGCCAACTCGACCGCCATCCCGATCTTCAGGCCGTCCTCCGGGCAGTCAATCAACTCGGCCAGCACCTGGGGACCCTCGGGCAATTCAACCTGTCCCAGGACGTAAGGGACGGGCCCCGGCCAACCCGGCGACGGCACCCGGACCACGGTGTAGCTGTACAGAATCCCCTGGTTGCTCAGCTCAACCGGCTCCAGTTCGGTGGAGGTACACCCCTGGCAGTAGGTTGCCGGCCCAAAAACGTGGCCCCCGCAGTCGCGGCAGCGGAACCCCAGAAGTACCCCCTCGGTCCCCTCTTCGTTGGTCAGTTTCAGGCGGCTATTGTCGATGGAAACGGGCATAGGCTGATCAGTCTCCTCGGTGCTGGGAAGTTCAGCTTAAACCGGCCGCTGGGGGGTGTCAACCCGGGTTGCTCGACCCCATTGACCGCGTTCCAGGTACATGGTAGGTTTGGGGATGCCTGAAAAACGCCGCGCCAGCCAGACACGGAGGCGTGAGGATCGCTTGCCCTTCGCGTCACTGTTTCCCGGTGGCGGCGGGCAGTCCTGACCTAACAGGGGTCGGTATGAGCGACGTGACGGTGCCGGTGGCTGCCGGGGGCCGAAACACCTGGGAAATGACCCTGGGAGAGTTCCTGGACACGGCAGTTGCCCGGAGCCCGGATAAGCTCTGCCTGGAAATGTCCGGACAGAAGTTCACCTACGCCCAGCTGTGGCGGAAGGCGCTGCAAACGGCCGGCATGTTCCAGGCGATGGGCGTGGGAAAGGGGGACAGGGTTTGCCTGTTCCTGCCCAACTGTCCCGAGTACCTATTCTGCTGGTTCGGCTTATCGGCCCTAGGCGCCATCAGCGTACCCGTTAACACCGCCTACAAGCGGGACGAGACGGCCTACATCCTCAACGACGCCGGAGCCACGGCCCTGGTCGCCCACGAGTCGCTGCTGGCCGTGGCCCAGCAGGCAGCCCTCCTTGCCCCCAACGTGCAGCACAGGCTGGTGGCTGGAGACGATCCCCCGTTTCGAAGTGGGGTCCCCGGCTGGGCCGGCTTCGCCGAAGCCTTGTCCAAGTCCGATGTGCTGGCGGCGCGGCCGGAGGTCTCTCCGCGAGACATCTCGATGTTGGTCTACACTTCGGGCACCACCGGCAATCCTAAAGGGGTCATGGTGACCCACCAGATGTACGTGGCCGCCGGCCAGGGGTTCGCCCACTGGACCCAGGCCACGCCCGAGGACCGGTTTTTCACCTGCCTGCCCTACTACCACGCCAACATCCAGTACTACTCCACCATGGGGTCTCTGGCGGCCGGCGCCACGCTGGTGGTGGTGGACCGGTTCAGCGCCTCCCGCTTCTGGGACCAGGTCCGGGGGGCCAGGGCCACCGTCGTCAACTTTATCGGCATGATGATGCCGGTGCTGGCAAAACAGCCGGAGTCGCCCGCCGACCGACAGAACTCCGTCCGGCTCTTTTACGGTTCCCCTGCCGCCTCTCCCGAGTTTTTGGATGCGTTCCAGGAGAGGTTCGGCACCGAGATCATCGTCGGCTTCGGCATGACCGAGACCTGCTACGGTACCATCGAGCGAATCGGCCAGCCGCGCCGCCCGCGCTCTTCCGGGCAGGCGCGGCAACACCCGGACCCCGGCTTCATCAACAACGTAAGATTGTCCCACCCCGAAACCGGCGTCCCGGTAGGCCTCAACACAGTGGGCGAGATCACCATCAAGAACCCGGCGGTGATGCCCGGCTACTGGCGCAGCGAAGAGCAGACGCTCATGGCGCTTCGCGACGGTTGGCTGTACACCGGAGACCTGGGCTGGATGGACGAGGACGGCTTCCTGTACTTCGTCGACCGGAAGAAGGACATTATCCGGCGGAGAGGCGAGAACATCTCCTCCCAGGAGGTGGAGAACGTGATCAAGCGCCTCCCCGACGTTCTGGACTGCGCGGTGTTGGCCGTTCCCTCGGAGCTGGGGGAAGACGAGGTCAAGGTCTACGTGTTGCCCCGGTCCGGCGCCACCGTGAAACCGGAGGATGTGGTCCACTGGTGCGCCGAACACCTGGCCTATTTCAAGGTCCCACGGTACGTGGAGATGCGGGACGACCTGCCCCGCACCCCCAGCCTCCGGGTTCGCAAAGACCTGCTGCGGCAGGAGCGGGAAGACCTCATCGAGGGCTGCTTCGACCGGGAGGCGGCCGGGATTCGCCTTCGCTGATCCTGGCGGCTAACCTACGGCCGTTAGCTGAGAACTGAAGGCCGACTGCTGACGGCTCTGAAGATGGACCTGCCGAGCGGCTCAAAATAAGCGAGAAGTACCTGAAGGAGGAAGGAAATGGCGGACTACAGTTATGAGACCCTTCTCGTGGACAAGCGGGACAGTATCCTGACCATCACCCTGAACCGGCCGGAACGCCTCAACGCGATCAACGAGGTCATGCACCACGAGTTGGAAAACGTGTTTGCCGCGGTTGGCGTTGACCCGGAGATAAGCGCAGTGGTGGTGACGGGGTCCGGCCGGGGCTTCTGCTCCGGCGGCGACGTCCGGGCCATGGACGAAAGGGGCGGCGCAATTGCCCTGGCGGCCCGGCCCTTGGGCGCCGTCTCCCAGAGCGGCCGGCGCCTCTTCCACAACATGCTGTGGGTGGA
>CAJWBT010000174.1 GCA_913020235.1 uncultured Chloroflexota bacterium | reverse complement strand
CCCCAGTCCCGGTCGTGGTATTCGATCATGAGGTCGCTAATGGCCCATTCACACCTGTTCTTCAAGCCAACTCCTCTTCCGCCGGAGGCAGCGCTCCCGGCCTGGTCGTGATCCAGCGGGCCTGTGCCGAGCGCACTCCACCAGGCGCCCAAGCCCCCTTGTACCTCGGAGATATAGTACGCCTTAGTCGCCTAGGAGTGAAAGTGCTGCGCCGCCGCTGGCCGGCGGGGCTTCTATTACACCTGGTCGATGTCCAGCGTGGAGGTGACGATGCGGCCGATGGCGGCGATCACCTCGTGCTTATGTCGGATTCCATCGGCTAACCGGTCCCGATTTGCGGGACCAACGGCGGCCTCCTGCCAGTCCGGTGGCGGCCGAACCGGCGACCAGGGGGCATGGCTTTATGTGGTTTCATGCACCGGGGAAGATGGAGGAGCAGGCAGATGCGGGACCGCCCTGCGCCGGGGATCCGGCAAGGCGAACAGGTACCCGGAAGGGGGTAAAACGGGAGGTTACGGGAAAGCCGGAACGGGACCTCGCCTCTTCAACAAGACGCTAGGTATTCTGCTAAACACGCTTTAGCATCATGCCAGCAACCGAAAGTCACCGCGAGAACGTCATGGAGCAACACAACGTCGAGCCAACCGGGATTATATACCTGACACCGCTAGCGGTGTCAGGTATATAATCCCGGAACGGGCATCGAACAGCAATGGGAAGGAATTGGACCTGGACAGCCTGGTTAACCGGCTTCGCGAGGAGCGGGAACTCTTCGAAGGCAATTTCGAGCAACTGGGCAAGGACAATGCCGCCACCTAGTTGAGCTCCGCCTCTTACCAAGAGGTCAAGGCCGTCACGGACAACCAAGGGCCAATCAACATGCGCAATTACCGGTTGCCCCGGGCAGCGTTCAGGGCGATGAAGCACGATTTGGAGGACGCGCAACTCGACTGCGAGGGTCCCCACGCCGTGGGCTACAAGACGGCTTGGCTGGATTACGTGCGGACGGTTTGGGCCCAGGTTGTGGACTGGGTGGAACCCGCGGGCGCCAACGAGGCTGTAGAGACCGCTGCGGTAACCGGCGCCTAGCCGCACCACCCCAGGTGCCACTTGGCGATCTTCGAGCGCGAAAGGTTAGCCACGCCGCGTGAACCACGGCGTGACCCCGGGCCGGTTCCTACTCTCGAGGCGCGTTATTCAGGGTGGGCGTCGGGGCCGGGGTGCCCGGCTTGGGCAAAGGGCTGATAATAAGTACCAAGGCGGAAAGCGCCACAACGACGGTGGCGTAATAGAACACGAACTCTATCCCCCACCAGTCCTTCATGGCCCCCCCGAGTATCGATGAAACTGCAATTATGGGTTGGGTGAGCCCGAAAATCAGTCCGTAGGACGTAGCCTCAGAGCCTCTCGGCGCCAGGTCGAGAACCGCGGCCCTGATGACCTGGTTCAGAGAATAGGAGAAAAGGCCCATTGCGCCGATTACTATAGTTAGGCCGAGGCCCGCTCCCACACTGACCAACAACGAGGACAGCACGGACATGGCTATCAACCCCGGCACAAGCACGGCTTTCCTGCCGAACCGGTCCGAGAGGGTCCCCATGAAGGGCAGCGCGACCATCCCCAGGGCGGTCAGCAGCGCCACATAGAAGCCTACGGTGGCGTCTCCCAATCTCAGTTCGTCGCTCAAGTATATGGGGGTCCACCAGCTGATGGCATTGAAACCGATGGCTCTGAGCATGGCCACCGACACCAGGCGGAGGACCGTACCGCTCTTGAGTAAACCCAAGGCGTCCCGCAGGCGGTTCCCCAGCCCCTTTTCCTCCACTACACTGTCCCCTCCCAGGCTCCGGAGGGACACCCAGAAGAGCAGAGCTACGATCAAGGGCGGGAGCGCATAGAGGAAAGCGACCTGGCGCCAGGTCAGGAGAAGAAAGCCCAGGAGCGCTCCCGCCACCAAGGGCCCCACCACGTTTCCCAGGTTCCCTCCCAACCCGTGGACCGAGATGGCCATGCCCCTTCGTTCGGGGAATCGCCGGGACAGGGCCGCCATGGCCGGCAGGTGCCAGATTGTGCCCGGCAGGGAGATCAGCACCATGGCGCCCAACAGAAATGGCAGGCTGGGCACGGTGCCGGTCACCGCCCAGGCCACCGCGATCAGGCCCATACATCCGGCGAAAACCAGCCTCCACCGGCGTCTCAACATGTCTACGACGAAGCCGCCAGGTACTTCGATGGAGAAGGAAGTGAGGTGCCGTACCGTGTCCAGGGAACCCACTCCTACCCCGCTAAGCCCCAAATCGCTGACGATCTTGGGGAGAAGCACCAGGAAGCCACGCTGGTAGAAGTGGGCGACGGCGTGTCCCAGGGTCAGGTTGGCCAGCAGGAATCCCCTGCGTTCCATTAACGCCGGCTCACCTTGTGTCGGCTCCCTCAACCGCTACACCCCTGCGGGTAGACTTCCCGAAACGGGTCCGGGCCCCCCGGCCGGCAACCAGATGCCGCCAATCGGCCGGCAGAGCCCCATTGGGTTCCCCGGCTCATCCAAGGCCCCGCTGTGGGCGGGCACTTCGCCCCGCTCTTCTCCAAAAGGAGAGACGCCCTCAAACGCTACAGGTTTTCCCCGTTCCGGACCCGCGGCGACTCTCTGTCCCAAGTTACCGATAAGATGCGCATGCCCCGACTCATCCTCGGGGCACGGTTTGATCGGGCCCGACGAACCAGGCAGTTTGCTAACCCAGCTCACGGGATTGACCGGCAATCCGCCCTCGCCGTAACGATCAACGTGGGGGTTCCTCCACCGGCCCAAGCCGGACCGCTGGCCGCCCAGCGCGAAGCACTTGGTCTCCAAGAAAGCGCTCCCTGCTTCGGCCGCGCGGAGGACCGGGCAAGATAAAGCCGGGCACCACCGCGCCCGGCGCTTCAAGTCAAACAACTCTCTTGGACAGACTCAGGCCCGCGCCAGTGGAGCCACCGGCTGAACGTCGACGAGGTACGCTCAAGAGCCAACCTCTTCAGGGCTCCACCCCCCCCCGGAAACCGAAGGGATGGAGCCCCACGAGGTCCAAAACCGTGCCGCTGCCGGCCCTTCCCACAGTGGAAGGGCGGCGGCAAGAGCCTACAAGTCTTCCTCGAACTCGGGCTCATCTTCGAAGAACGACCTGGACGGCAGGGAATCGGTCACTTCCGGCGTAAAGTAGAGTTCCTCCATGAAGTCGGCAGGACGTCGTACCGCCCTCACCAGGTGCTTGCCGAAATCTTCCGCCAACTGTGCGTCGTTCTGGGTGCCTTCGGCCAGCTTTTCCTTGAGCCGTTTAACGACCCATTCCTCCAGGCGCCCTTCCGGAATCTGGAAGAACTCGGGATCGAATTGGGGCAGCTCTCCTGTGCCGAAGTAACCCATATCGGGGAGGGTGTATCCTTCCAGATCGTCGGTGCCCTTGCCCTTGATCTCTCCGGTCTCCACGTAGTGCTCCATCACCGCTTTCATACCGTACTTCGCGACGGGGCACACCTTCTGGCAGATGCCGCAGGCGGCATAGCGGCCCATTACCGGACGGCACCGCTTGGCGATCAGCTTGTTCTTCTCCACGCCCCGCCACCAGATCTTCTCTTTCTGAATGGCCCGCCCGGGGCAGCGGTTCACGCACACCTGGCACACCTGGCAGAACGCGTGGATACCGTAGTCCACCGGCTCGTCGTGGGTCACCAGCGCGTCGGTGGCGATCAGCATGATCCTGGCCCGGGACCCGAAGTAGGGAGAGAGAAGCTGCCCGTTGGCCCCCTGCTGTCCGAGGCCGGCCGCGACGTGCATGGGTATGTTCGCGCAAATGGCATCGTTGGGGCTGTGGACCTGGGCACGATAGCCCAAGGAGCGAATGAAGGCCGCCAACTCGAGGCCCGCCTCGCCCTCCTTGCGGTAGGTAGCGAGCGCGGCCGCTTCGGCGGGGCCGCTGGGAGCAGTGTTGGTGTCCTCGTAATTCTGCTCCATTACCAAGCAGATAGCGTGAGGCAGGTCGTAATTTACCTTGTCCCTTTTGCTGACGAAGACGTAGCGGAGATCGAACGCCGTGATCCCCACCTCGTGGTAACCCACCTCCCGGGCCTTCTGCTTGATCTCCGCGGTAACGTCTTTCTCAGGGACCGGGGCTGCGGTAGGCGCCAGATCACCTGACGCCCTGGCGCCGGTCACCCACGGCCTATTGAGCGTTTCGTGCTCTCTGCGCAGTCCCCTGATGGCAGTGACGGTATCCACCCACTGGCGGTAGGAACGGTTCTCCACGTTGTGGCTTTCCAGGGGATACTCAACAGTGTACCAGTCCACTTCTTCCGGGCGCTGGCGGACACCAGGGACCGTGACCAAGTCCTCCGGCACCGGAATGGTCGTGTCGGGGTCTCCCAAGTTCTTACCGGGGCGCGTTACTGTGTGTGCTACTCTCGGCATCGTCGTGCTCCTATTCGTGTTGATTCCTGGTAGCCGGGGGGCCATCGATTATCCGGGACCTCATATCAAACTGGAGACACCACCTTGGCTTCCTCCTCCCGGAGGGCCGGCATTACTTCCTTGGCAAAGAGTTCCATGGAGCGCATCACCTTGTCATGCTCCAGCCCTCCGATACGCATCTGGAGCATGAAACTGGTTGCGCCGGCTTGATGCATGTACCGCTTCATCTGCTCGATGACGCGCTCCGGGGAACCGAAACAGGTCCCCCGCTCCCACACGTCGTCCGCCGTGACCTGCGACAGTACGCTGGGGTCCCGGGGATAGTTCTCGTAGCCCGAGGGCGGCGCGGGCCGGCCGGGCGCCCCTGGAAGGAGGGTTGCCAGAAGGTGATAGAACCATACAACGTGGCTGGTCGCTTCCTTGGCTTCTTCATCGGTGGGCGCCACATAGCTCCGCACCGAGAAGGGCTGGTCCAGCGCGTTGGGGTCGTGGCCGAGTTCCCTCATTCTTTTCGCGTAGCCATTAAAGGCCTCAGCCACCGAATCCAGGTTGCTGAACTGTGGCGACCGCAAGAGCGAGACGTTCAGGCGGGCCGCGATCTCGTAGGTTGGCGGGCTCACCGCCGCCAGATACATCGGGGGATACGGCTTCTGGATGGGCTTGGGGAAAATCTCGGTGGGCTCCTCGATCTTCCAGAAGTGCCCGTCGTAGGCAAACTTCTCGCCGGACAGGGCTCGCCGGAGGATCTCAAAACCCTCCATGAACATGCCGCGCGAGGCGTGCTGTGGCACGCCGAATCCGTGGAACTCCGGCGGCTGGTAACCGCGGCCCAGACCCAGGAGCAGTCTCCCCTCGCTGAGAACGTCGACCAACGCCGCATCCTCGGCCAGCCGCAGCGGGTGCTGGAAGGGCAGGACCATAATTGCGGTGCCGATCTTCATCTTCTTGGTGCGCTGCGATATTGCCGCCGCCAGGGTCATTGGATTGCCCAACATGCCGTAAACGGCGAAATGATGCTCCGGCAGCCAGACCGAGTCATAGCCCAACTCTTCTCCGTACTCGATCTCCTC
>CAJWBT010000173.1 GCA_913020235.1 uncultured Chloroflexota bacterium | reverse complement strand
CCCGCCTGGCTGAACGAAGGGATGGCCCGGTACTACGAGTACGAGCTTGGCCTGCTGGGTACCCGGCCCGACGCGGTGAGAGTCTCTCTGTTCCGCGACACCGACCAGGCACGATCGGCCACGCTTTCCAATAACCTCCTATCGCTGGCAGCGCTGGAGAGCCAGTCCGGCTGGAACTCGCAAACGGAGGAATCCAGGATCGGCCTTCAGTACGCCGAAGCCTACATGGCGGTGCGGTTCCTGATCGAGACATACGGCGCCGGCTCGGCTCTGGAGATGGTCCGGATCATCGAGCGGGGCACCCTCTTGCCTGGCGCCATTCTTGAGGTGACCGGGAGCCAGTACCGGGATTTCCGGGACCAATTCGCCGAGTGGCTTGGGGACTGGACGGACCCGGAAAGGGCCCTGATCCGGGAGTATATTCAGCCCCTCGAGGGCATCACGGACTCGGTAGACTCGATCTCTGCTCGAAGGTCGGTCGACCTGGCCAGCGGGGCTCCGCTATCCTCGCGGCTTCCGGTGAAGCGCGGCCTGGCCGCGGACGCCACGGCACTCCTGGCCCAAGCCGAGGGCCTGTCCCCTCCATCCACGCTGCAAGAGCTTCATCAGGAAGCGCTGGCTTACTTAGGTGCGGTGGCGGATTGGCTGAATCTGGAGCTGGCATATGCCGAGACCCGAGTGGATACCAACCTGATCCAGGCTAACGACATGATTCCCGAGATCAACGCAAGGGACCTGAGCCTGATACGCGCGATCATCACGACCAAATTCGTTTACAACATACAGTAGTAGCCTTCGGGCCTGGAGACAACGTCCGGGCCCTGAGGCCGGCCGGCGCTTCGGGAGTTTCCCACTTCGAAAAAGGGGAGGTCAGACCCATGGCATCGTCCTGGGAAAAGATCAAGGTAGGCTCTCAAGAAATGAACCTCTACCTGAGCCTGCCAACTGGCTCCGGGCCGTTCCCTGCCGTCCTGGTCGTCCCCGATGCGGCGGGCCTCGACCCATTCATTCAAGGGACAGCCGACCGGCTGGCGGAGGACGGGTACGCCGCCGCGGCCCCCGATCTGTTCCACGGGATGGTCATAGATATTGAGGCCGAAGGTTCCCAACCGGCACAGCACCCAAACGACGCCGGCCTACTCGCCGGCATCGCCGCCACAATGGACTTTCTTCGAAACCACGCCTCTATCGGCCAACAACGAATAGGGGTGACCGGCTTCGGAATCGGCGGCAGGGTCGCCTGGTTGGCGGCCACGGCCAGCCCCCGAGTCGACGCGTCAGTCCCCTTCTACGGGACCGACATAACGGTGCCCTGGGGCGATGCCGCCGGGACACCGCTGGAGATGGCCGGAGAAATAGGCTGCACAATCCTGTTCCATTTCGGTGAGGACGACGAGAACCCGTCTCAGGCGGACATGCGCACGCTCGACACCGAATTGACGCGGCTCGGCAAACCTCATCAGTTCTTCACCTACCCAGGCGCGGGCCACGCCTTCATGGACCCGGCGGGTCCCCGCTACCAGAAAGGCGCGTCCATAGCCGCTTGGGCGAGGACCATGGAGTTCTTCACCCGGCACCTGAAGGGGCAGGCAGTCAGGTAGTCTGGTGTCTCGTAACGGGCTCGATACCCGGTCCGCCATCCCGGCCCTTCCGTGGAAAGGCCGGAAAGACGATCGCGGGGAGTGAACGTCGCACAGTTTCGCCGATGTAAAGCTAATTACAAGGCTGTACAGTAGCGGGCACGGGGCGCGGCTACTCACGGGGCTGGTCAGGGAGCCGGTGGCGTCCCAGGGCGACAGGTTCGAAGCCGCCTTACTCTGAAGGGCTGGGTCTTGCCTGCGGCTCTCCGGCGACCTCCGGAAGGACCCCCCCAAACCAGCGCCCCGCCAACACCAGCAAGGCCGTGGCGACAAGCTGCATGCTTCCCATCGCCAGGAAGGCAGTGCGCATTCCGTGGGTGAAAGCCAGGGCGGCCGTGGTGTCGGCGGCGCCGGAGATCACACTGAGGCTCGGTTCAACCCCCCGGGACGCCATGCCGGCGGTAACTATGACCGTTGCGATGGCTATTCCGGTAACGGTGGAGGCGTTGCGCAGCAGTTGAAGGAAGGCGACTACCACGCTGTGCCGGCTCCGCTCGACCGAGCCCAAAACGGCGCTGTTGATCGGGACGATAAAAACCGCGTAGCCGCAATTCTGGGCCACCAGCAGAAGCACCACCAGGGGCAGGGGCGTTTCGGCGGTGATCCGGGAGAGCAGAAGCAGCCCCACGGACGCGAGGGCAGCCCCTCCCAACGCGACCGGTTTCCAGCCAAACCGGTCCGTCAATCTGCCCCCTACGGGCGCCCCAACTATGGTGGCCAGGGAGAAGGTGGCCATGATGAGCCCCGCCTGGCCGGGGGAGTAACCCGCGACTCCCTGCAGGTAGAATGGCATCAGGTAGAGGGGCGAGGCAGCGGCAAGGAAGAACACCCCCCGGCCGGCGACCCCTATGGAGAACAGCGGCGCCCTGAAGAAGGTCAGGTCGAACAAGGGCGATGGGGTACGCAGCTCCCACCACACGAAACAGCCCAGCAACCCCGCCGACGCGGCCAGCCCGGTCAGGATCAAAGGGGAAGCCCAACCCAAGCGATGACCGTTGGTCATGGCCAGAAGGAAGACCAACAGGGCCATCGCCGAAAGGGCCGCCCCCAGCCAGTCGAAGGTGCCCCGCCGCAACCTGGCGACGCCCTGGCGCAGACGGCCATCGTCCAGAACAACCAGGGCCGGAAGGACACACAGCAAACCGAAAGGGGCGTAGACAAAGAAGACGAACCGCCAGCCCAGGGTGTTCACCATCAGTCCGCCCAAGGCCGGCCCGGCAACCAGTCCCACGCCGACCGACAGCATGTTGAGACCCAGGGCCGTGCCCCTCTCCCGGTCGGGGAAAAGGGAGGTCACGATGGCCATCTGGTTGGTGATCATCATGGCCGGCCCCACCCCCTGGAGAACCCGAAGCAGGACCAGGGCGGTGAGGTTGGGGGCGGCGCCAGACAGGGCCGAGCCCAGGCTGAGGGCCAGCAGGCCCCAAAGGAAAACGCGCTTTCGGCCCACCATGTCGGAAAGCCGGCCCATGGGGAGAAGGAGACCGCTGATGGCCAACAGGTGGCCCAGCGTCACCCATTGCACCGTGGGCAGGTCGCTGTTGAACTTTTCGGCTATGGTCGGCAGAGCAATATTGACGGCGCCCAGGTGGGACGCCTCCACCACGGTGGCCATCGCCAAAGCGCCGGCCGCCCACCATTTGTAGTTGGGACTCCGCTTCACCCGTTCTTGCAGATGCCGGACTGGTGTCACTGCTCTATAATCTTTGGTGGGTGTTCCCGTTCCCGGCGGCCGCCGGGCTTCGGTTCGGAGGGTCGCGGTTCCGGCGTGGAGGAACCACGTCCCCTCGGACGCGCCGAACCGGGACGGAACTCGCCGGCGCGCCATAGCATAACATGGATTCCACGGGCCTTCCGGGCCCGGAAACCCTCGGACAGCGGGATGGCAACACCCCTTAGAGGGCCAGGCCCTTGCCCTCCAAGGCGGTGCCCAACGAACCGAAGCTGGGGTAAGCAACTGGAAAAAGCCGCCATTTCAACGGAGACGGGTAAAGCTGCGCGGGCTAGGCCCGAAAGGGACCGCCCGAAGAGGATCAGATGAGACCAGACCAGCTGTTTGAACTGGGGGGAAAGGTAGCCATCGTCACCGGCGGGAACGGCGGGCTGGGGTTGGGTATGGCCCTGGGGCTGGCCGGGGCCGGAGCGAACATCCTGGTGGCCGCCCGCGACGCCGGCAAGACGGCCCAGGCGTTGCCCAGTATTCAGGCTTTGGGGGTGCAAGCCAGGGGACTGTCGGTGGACGTCGCGGAAGAGGGGGACATCGAACGGATGGTGGCGGAGGCTGTCGAGAGCTTCGGGCGGGTCGACATCCTGGTCAACAACGCCGGAATCGCCGTGCGGAAGCAACCCCAGGACATCTCCGTTGCCGAGTGGGACCGGGTTTTGGACGTGAACCTGCGGTCAGTCTTCCTGGCCTCGAAAGCAGTCTACCCCCACATGAAAGCGCAGGGCGGGGGCAAGATAATCAACATCGGCTCCATGTTCTCCCTTTTCGGAAGCGACTGGGTATCGCCCTACGCGGCCAGCAAGGGAGGCGTGGTGCAACTCACCAAGAGCCTGGCGGTGGCCTGGGCCGGAGACAACATCCAGGTCAACGCCATCCTGCCCGGCTGGTTCGTAACGGGGTTGACCGAAAGCATTCCGGCCCAGGACCCGGATCGGTACAACCTGATCAGCCGGCGCATCCCCACCGGGCGCTGGGGCCGCCCGGAGGAGCTACAGGGAGCGGCCGTCTTCCTGGCCAGCGCCGCGTCGGACTACGTCACCGGAGCGGTGCTGACCGTGGACGGCGGGTACGCGGCCAAGTAGGTGCGTCTCGGCCCCGGCATGAGATTACGGGCCGGACCGCCACGATGGGGCCTGTTAGGGCAGTTTCTTCCCGGCCCAGCCCGCCAGGGATACCTGCCTGAACTGGATGCCGGCTTCCGGGTCCATCTCCACCACGTTGACCGCCCTTACCGGATTGCTCGGGGAAGGCCCGAGGGGCGTGCCTGAATAGGCTGCCTTGACCCCTCCAAGAGAAAGGTCCACGTACCGGTCCCAATGGCCCAAAGCCAGGTAGTCGCAGGTCGCTCCTTCCACGTCCTCCGGGTAAATCGGAGAAGAGCGCTGGTCCACCTCGTGGTCTTCGTGGAAATGGCCGTGGGCCAGGGCCACCAGCCAGCGGCCATTGGCGTTGGGCGGCATTCCCTCAAGGGGGTGAAACTCCGGCGCGTGTAAGAGCATGGCGCGGCCCCACAGGTCCAACGTCAGCTCAGGGAAAGACAAGATCTGTCCCTCCGGCTGGGTGAAAATGTGGAGGTTTGGTGGCTTGTCCTGGAAAGGCTGCCGCAGGTAGATCGATTCGTGGTCGTACAGGTCGTGGTTCCCCGGCAGGATTACCGCCGGAATGTCCAGGCGGCTCACGTGCTCCAGGAAGAACTCAAGCACTTCGTCGGATACCCGGTGATTGTCAAAAACGTCACCGACGAGCAGCAGTATGTCGCCACCCAGGGCGGGCACGGCTTCCACCACGGCCTGGAAGGCCTCCTCGGCCACGGGGTGACCCAGGTGGTCCCCCAGATGAGTGTCCGAGGTGTGGATCAACCTTATCTTCTTCTTGGGAGGCAAGCCAAACTCCTTTTTCCGTGGTCCGGCGTTCCATGGGTATTGAACCGGGACGCGGTAAAGGTCACCCCGGTTCACGTGGGGGGCCGCCGCATGGGACGGCTCACCCGGCGATAACCTTCTTCTTGCGCAGCTCGCCAATCTGGTCGGGGGTGTAGCCCGACTCGGCGAGGATCTCTTCGTTGTGCTGGCCCAACAGCGGCGGATGGCGCCGGACAGTCGGCGGGCTCCCGGTCAGCATCAGCGGGCAGTTGGGCATCCGCAGACCGGGCACCTTGGGGTGGTCCACATCCACCATCATGTTTCGGGCCAGCACCTGGG
>CAJWBT010000172.1 GCA_913020235.1 uncultured Chloroflexota bacterium | reverse complement strand
GCCGGCATGGTGGCCGAGGTTGACGACAGCCGGTTTGGCCTCATGAAACAGCCGGGGATACCCATGAAACTCCGGGGCACCCCCGGGGCGATTCAAGGCCGGGCGCCGCGGCTGGGGGAGCACACCGAACAGGTTTTGGGGCAGTTGGACGCTGCCGCCAGTTCGGCGTCCACTCCCGCGAGAGCCGGCGGACCCCAATCCGCGGCGCCGGTGGAAGACGTGATGGGCGCCCTACAGGGGGTGCGCGTCCTGGACCTGTGTATCGTCCTGGCCGGGCCGGCTTGCGGCCGCACCCTGGGAGAGTTTGGCGCCGACGTGATCAAGATCAACGACGCGGCCCGGCCCGTCGACATGGAGGGCTCGCTGGACGTGAACCGGTGCAAGCGCTCCATCCTGCTGGACTTGAAGTCGGAACAAGGCCGAGAGGTGTTCTGGCGGCTGGTGGATAACACCGATGTCATAGTTGAAAACAACCGGAAAGGTAGCCTAGCCCGGCTGGGGTTGAGCTATGAAGATGTCAAGAAGAGAAAGCCCGACATCATCTACGCCTCGTTGAACACCTACGGGTACGACGGTCCCTGGAGCGAACGGCCCGGTTGGGAGCAGATGGCCCAGGCGGTAAGCGGGATTGAGGTCCGCCGGGGTGGCCGGGACGGGGCGCCGCTGATGTTCCACTACCCGGTGAACGACTACGGCACCGGGCTGCTGGGAGCCTACGCGGTGGCCCTGGCCCTGCTCGAACGGAACCGCACCGGCGAAGGGCAGTCGGTCGACTGCGGACTGGCGCTGACCGCCTGCCTCCTCCAGTCACCCTACTTCCTGGACTACCCCGGCTTCCAACGCGACGAGCCGGAAGGCCTGGGCGTTCGAGGCTACTCGGCGCTATCCCGGCTCTATCGCGCTGCCGACTCCTGGCTTTACCTACACTGTCCCGAGGAGGCCGACTGGCGAAACTTGACCGGCCTCCCGGAGTTTACGGCGCTAGCCGGAGACCCCCGTTACGGCACCGCCGCCTCTCGCAGCGACCACGACGGAGAGCTGGAGGGGGAGATGGGACGAATTTTCTCGCTCAAGACCCGGCAGCAGTGGGTCAGCCAGCTGAACGCGGCGGGAGTGAGCGCCATCGAGAACGTTGCCATGCCCGACCTCCGGGACGACCCACACGTACGGCGGGCCGGCCTGGTCCTCACGCGGGAGCACCCGGGCCGCGGCCGGGCAGACCAGGTGGGCACCACGGCCCGCCTGTCCGGCACGCCGATGCGGCTGGGGCGGCCGGCCCCCGTCCTTGGCGCTGAAACCCATGAGATACTCTGGCAAGCCGGCTACACCGACGGTGAGATCGCGGTCCTGAAGGCGGCCGGCGTGGTGTCTGGGCCATAGGTTTGGCCCCGATTGCCTCCGGGGTGGGAGAGGCCTTCCGGCAAGCGGCCTGCTGGGCCCGGCGCCTGCCGCCGGCGGACCTGCCGTTATCTGAATCGGACCTCCATGGGAAAGGGGGCACGGTGCGTATCCGGCGGCCCCATGCGGCCGTGTCTTGATTGCGGCGGTACGCTTTCGTTCGTTCTGAGAGATTCTGGAGTAGCGAGGGAAGCGGCGCATTGGCCCACCCTCGTCATTCCGGCGCAGGCCGGAATCCAGGCGGGCCTTTCGTCACAAGGGCGAACTTCCCAGAGAAATTGACGTCCGTGGGTTCCGGCTTCCGCCGGAACGGCCCCTGGAACGCCATCTTCGCGGCCTGCCTTATCCCAAAGACAAAGAATTTGACCCGATCGCTCTGACCTACGGCCCCGGCAATTGGCGAGGCATTCCCCCGCATGCTAAACTGCTAGTATCGCTTCCAGTTAATTCTCGTGCTAGGCTCAGGACCTCGATTCCAGCCTGCCCCGTAGTGAAGGGGGAGAGCTGGAGCGAGAGTAATTCGTAACCACCGATCGATTATTGAGTCGGGACGAACATACCCTTCGAACAAGGGTGATCAGGTTGCTTCGCATCTACAACACCCTGACCAAGCGGGTTGAAGAGGTCCAGTCTATCGAGCGGGGCGTGGTCCGCATGTACAGTTGCGGCCCGACAGTCTACCGCGATGCCCACATCGGCAACCTCCGCACCTACATGATGGCCGACTGGGTCCGGCGCATCCTCGAGGCCGGGGGCCGGGAAGTGTACCACGTTAAGAACATTACCGACGTGGGCCACATGCGCCAGGAATTGGTGGAGTCGGGTGGCGACAAGATGATCCTGGCTGCCCTGAGCGAAGGCAAGACGGTCCAGGACATTGCCCAGTTCTACGCTGACCGCTTCTACCAGGACGAGGCTCGGGTCAACATCCTGCCAGCCCACGTGTTCCCTTGGGCGACCCAGCACATTCCGGAGATGGTGTCCATCGTGGACAAGCTCCTGGCCAGCGGCCACGCCTACCAGGCGGGCGGGAACATCTACTATGACGTGGGACAGTTCAGCGGCTACGGCAAGCTCTCCCGCAACACCGGAGCCGACCTGCTTGAAGGCGTGAGGGCGGAAGCGGACCCCTTGAAACGCGACCCTCGGGATTTCACCCTGTGGAAGGCCGCCGAGCCGGGCCGGGACCTCAAGTGGGAGAGTCCCTGGGGTGACGGGTTCCCTGGCTGGCACATCGAATGCTCCGCCATGGCAGCCAAGTACCTGGGGGAAACGTTTGACATCCATACCGGCGGTGTGGACAACATCTTCCCCCATCACGAAGACGAGATCGCCCAGAGCGAGGCCGCCTTCGGCCACCAACACGTGCGCTACTGGGTCCACGCCCAGCATCTTCTGGCCGACGGCATCAAGATGGCCAAGTCCTCGGGCAACGTATTCCTGCTGGAGGAACTCATAGATCGAGGCTTCGACCCGCTGTCCTTCCGGTACCTCTGCTTGACCATCCGCTACCGCCGGCGGATGAACTTCACCTTCAGCTCCCTCAAGGCCGCGGAAAAAGCCCTTACCAACCTGCGGCACCGGGTCTGGGTGTGGAACAACCCGCCTCCCCTGGCTGAGTTGCCCGCCGAGGCTGGAGAGTGGCGGGGCCGGTTCTGGTCCAGGGTGGAAGATGACCTGGACTTGCCGGGAGCGCTGGCACTGACTTGGGATATGGTGCACTCCGGCCTGTCCGGGCAGGCCAAACTGGTCTTGCTTCTGGAGTTTGACCGTGTCTTCGGTCTGGGTCTGGAAAAAGTGCCGGAGGCATACCCGGTGCCCGAGTCTGTCTCGGCCGCCGTGGGGCAGCGCGCCGCGCTGAGAGAGCACGCCGAATATGACTCCGCGGACGCCATCCGGACCCAAGTAGTCTCCCAGGGTTACTCGGTGGAGGATACCCCGGAAGCCGTCCGGGTCCGGCCCAAGACACGGCTCGAGCGGCAGCTGGAACGGTGGCGGTCCGTTTCGTCGTCGCGAGAGGTGGAGTCCTTCTTGGGCCGCGCCGCGGAGTACGACTTCACCTTCATTCTCAACGCCTACGGGTACCGCGATGACATCGAGCGGTGCGTTCGCAGCTTGACCCGGTTCGGCGAAGGCTTTTCCACGGAGATTATCATCATCGATAACGGCGCCACCGACGGGACCGGTGAATGGCTGGAGGGGTTCCGGGCCAACCATCCCTCGGTGCGAGTGGTCCATTGCGACCATCCAGTGGGTGATGCTGCTGGCAAGAACATCGGGTTGAAGCAGAGCCTGGGTACGAACGTCATCATCCTGGACCCATCCGCGGAGGTCATGGGCAGTATCCTGGGACCCATCACCCGGCAGCTGGCGGACGAGTCGGTGGGCATAGTCGGTCCCTACGGGCTTACTACCACCGATTTGCAGCACTTCCATGAGGAAGCGGAGAGCGGGGAAGCGGATGCCATGCAGGCCTACTGCATGGCGTTTCGGCGGGAAGCAGTGAACACCGTCGGCCTGATGCGGGAATGCTTCCGCTTCTACCGCAATCTTGACATCGACTACTGCTTCCAGTTTAAGGACAAAGGATACCGTATCCTGGCCGACAGCACGTTGCCGATGGTCCGGCACGAGCACCGGCAATGGACCGAGCTGGAAGAGAACCAGAGGGACGAGTTGAGCCGCAAGAACTTCGGGCGCTTCCTCAAGCGTTGGGGCAACCGGCCGGACCTTCTGGTTACTCCCGGCGGGCGGGGCGTGGGCGACGCCTTTTTCCATCACTGAAGGCGGTTCCGCCACGGATTTGGCCGGCGCCACCCGGTGGCGCCCCCCTGATTATGGCCAACAATGATACTGTAGTCCCCCTGAAATCCAGTTCCCCCACCGCCGTCGCCAGCAGCCAACTGGTTCTTAACCTGACATAATGAATTCTGTGAACTCTGGCACGGCGAAGTACTGATATGTCGTGCCGGAGAATAGCGCGAATCCCGCCCACCCGGTGCAGATTGGCGCAACACTGCACATTGCCCTCACAAACTATTCACGTCGTTTTCACAAAAGAGGGCGCCGGCCAAGTCTCTTGACGGGGCCTGAGGGGGGTGCTAGAGTCCAACTGGCCTTATCGGTTGCTCTCTTCGGGCCGTATCCCAGGACTTGGAGTCCTTACCAGATGGAGGAAGCCGCCCAGCGGTTGTTGGCGGGGGACCACCGGATCCTCTCCCGGCTGATCTCTCTCCTTGAGCGGGGCGATCCGCGAGCCGCAGGGGTCTTGAAGGCCATAGACCCTCACACCGGTGCTGCCTATGTGATAGGTATCACTGGACCGCCCGGCGCCGGAAAGAGCACCATCGTAGACCGGCTTACCGAACTGTTGCGCGGCCAGGGACTGACCGTAGGCATCATCGGGGTCGACCCCAGCAGCCCATTCAGTGGCGGCGCTTTGCTCGGCGACCGGGTGCGGATGCAGCGTCACTACCTGGACTCTGGGGTGTTCATCCGCAGCGTGGCGACTCGCGGACATTCGGGGGGATTGTCCCGGATCGTCAAAGGCATCATCCGCCTTCTGGACGCCGCCGGCACGGACATCATCCTCGTGGAAACCGTGGGCGTCGGACAGACCGAGTTGGGCATTATGGGAGTGGCCGATACGATTTTGCTGGCCTTGATGCCTGAGTCCGGAGATGCCATTCAGACCCTTAAAGCGGGAATCATGGAAGTAGCGGATGTCTATCTGGTCAACAAAGCGGACCGGGAGGGCGCAGACCACCTGGCAGCAGCCATTAATGCGATGGTTCAGATGGTCGACACCCACTCAGGCTGGACCCCCCCCGTGGTGTTGACCACCGCCCGGTCGGGCCAAGGTATCGAGGAGCTGTGGGACAAGATCCAGGCACATCGAGAGGTGCTCTCCGGTACGTCCGAGTTGACCAGACGCCGAGGCGCTCACCGGCAACAGGAATTCATGGAGACGGTGGAAGAAGAGCTGGGCCGGCGGCTCAAAGCGCTGGTAGAAAACGATCCGGCATTGGTGGCCACAATGGAGAAGGTGGCAAACAGAGAAGCCGAGCCGTACTCCTCAGCTATGGAATTCCTCGATTCTTCACGTCTACCTCCGGTGTGGCTTGCCACGCTGCCGGTAGAACAGGACTAGGTAGAATCGACAATTCGTCTGGAAAGGAGTATTCGGCTAGAGAAGCATTAT
>CAJWBT010000171.1 GCA_913020235.1 uncultured Chloroflexota bacterium | reverse complement strand
CAAACTTGGCGTGGTCGGCGGCCACCCGAAGGTCGGTGGCCAGCAGGAGGGTCATTCCGCCACCCAGGCAGTAACCGTTGACCGCCGCGATCACCGGCTTCCAGATATCCAGGCCCCGGTTGAGAATCTGCTCCTCCTGGGTCTGCCAGAAGTGCCACTTCTCTTCCACTTGCGGTATGCGCTTGCGCAGGTCGGCCCCCGCGGAGAAGGCCTTCTCGCCGGCCCCGGTAATGATGGCGCACCACACGTCCGGATCGTCCCGCACGTCGGTCCAGGCCTCGGACAGCTCGTGGAATGTCTCCGGGTCCATGGCGTTCATAACCTCGGGGCGGTTGATGGTTATGTACGCAACCTTTCCTTTTTTCTCGTAAATCAGGCCCATCGTTTGCCTCCTCGTGCCGTGGTCGGTTCCAAGAATGCCTCATCGCCCCGGCCGGCGCCGCGACGGCCGGAAAGGCCGTAGCGCGGGTACGCGACCGCTAGTAATATGACAAGGCGTCGAACGGCTCGCCGCGGGCCGCGTAGTACACAGCATCCGTCCCAACCTCGGCGCAGATTGCAGTCATCTCAAACTGGCAAGCTGCTCCACTTGACGGGATATCCGGCTGTCGTGGTCGAGGGCGAATCGCCTGACGCCCTGGAATATTGACTCGGGGTCCAGGTGGGCTTCGGCGATCACGTCCGACTCTGTCCCACCGGTCAACCATTCATCATGCCAGTCTGAGACCAGGGAGTAATCGTCGGTTAACGGTCCCGCGGCCTGCAAGGGCCAGACCCTTCTGGTCCCGGTGCTGACTACCATGAGATCGTAGCGGGCTTCGGGCGGGAAAACCCGGTCTCGGTAATCCCGGGGCTGCCGTTGGAAGAGTTCCTCGCTGATGGCTGAGACCACTTTGACGTTTATCCCCTCTTGCTCCAGACGAGGCAGCACGGACACTAGGTTAACCGTGGAAGACGACCCCTGAACCAACACGTAGCCTTGTTTCGGCTTCCCCGGCGCGAAGTCTCTGATGACGTAGAGGCCCTTGGCTGCCGCTTTGGGGTCCTTATCAGCAAGGGCGCTCCGGTCTGCCACCGGGAAGTCCGGCCTGGCAACCTCGAGCACGATCACTCCTACCTTCGGGTCTCGCGCCGCAATCTCCGCGGCCGCAAAATAGCCGGACGCCACGTCGTTGTAATCCCAGAAACTTAGAGTAATCACCTGGTTCCTGGGGAACAGCTTCCACACTTGGGGTGAGTAGATGCCGAAATGAGTGCGGGCATCGGCCGCCGTCTCCGGTCCTGAATGGCCCGCGAGAATATTGAGGACGCCGACTCGGAACGGGCTGTCTTGATTCTGTTGGCTCCAGACTCGGGCCGGCAGATACATGAGCGGGGTAAACGCGCCGTAAGTACCGCTCAGCGCCCAAACGCCGACGTGGCGGTCCGGTTGAAGCGACGCGGTCTGACCTATGAGACCGATGGCGGTGGACACATTTCCCGCTTCTTGAATACCTGCTTTGAGTCGCGTTCCGGATGGGTTATTAACCGGATCGAAGTGGCCCCACAGTGACCCACCTTCCATGTTTATCGAGTCGGACAGATCAGCCGCGATTGTCACGAACCTGTTGCCCGTCACATAGTTCATCCACTTGATGATCTCGGAAATCGCGCGACGAGAACCGCGCGACGCACCAGCCTCTTCAAACAGCTTTATGGATACTTCCTTCTCTTCCCCCGAGACGGGATTGCGGGCGGTTACGGTCTGTGGCTCCAGGGGCAGATTTTGGACCTTGAGGCGAGAATCCAGGAACGGGTCGGTTTCCCGATCGATTCGAAGCGGCATATCGTCGGATACGGAGTCGCCGATATCCACCAATCGATCTGCCAGCCAGTCCCCAAGACCATCTTGCTCGAGCACAGACATGGCAACATCTATGTTTTCCTTGAACTGGATCAGGCGCTCCCTGGTGCCGGACACCGCGCCATCGCGGATTCCGCCGAACTCGACGCCAAATCGGCGCTCAAAAGTCGCCGCCAAGGCCTGAAAGTAATCTCCGTTCATGGCAAGGGCGTAGGGGTGGCTCTGGTAGCTGACCAACTGCTTGCCGTATCCGGGGATGTTTCCGTTTTCGGTCGCTGGCCACCATCCCTTGACGGTCGGGCCAACGAGAATCATCGGCCTGTCGTCCGAAGGGTCCCAATCCTCCATGGTCTTCAGGGCGGCGACTATTTGATCGAAATCATTGCCGTCCTCGATGGTCAGGACATTCCAACCATACGATGCCCACTGGTCCTCTATTCTGTAGGCGCCGTACTCAGGCCGGATCACGCTGCCCACCAGCTCGTCATCGATCCCTGCGTTGTTGTAAGAGAGGAGAATTCTCAAGCGCTTGCCAACTTGCTGAGCAACCGCCTGTGTCTTGAGTTCCTGGGAATGCCCGGAGGTCAACGCAAATTCACCTTCGATGGCAATAATCTTGAGGCTATCCGGCGCGCCGATCATGTCCCAAAATGCGGCTTTGCCGGCGGCCGTTGCTATCCCGATCCCTGAAGGCCCTCCGTTGACGTCGTTGGTGAGGTCCGTGGTCTCTGAGTGGCCGGACAATGCCCTGATGCCTCTGATCTTCGATTGCGCCATCAGCGGGTGAGCTTCAAGGTCGTTGTCGCGCAGCAAGCGGTCCAATGGTTCCCTTCCTCTGCGGAAACCCAGCGCGTCGATCGACAACATTGCGAGCTTTGGGTCTACCGAATACCGGCCGTCTCCGGTCCTGGCGTGTTTTCTCGCCAGCGCCTCTCCCATAATCATCCAAAGGGCGTAAGTCGCCGGCGCGGCATGCCCGCCTGCCAGCATGAATTTATCGGCGTAGGGGTGCTTGGGGCGGCGATAATCGAACCGCAACCCTCCGAGGTCGGCTCCCACCAAATGTGAAGCGACCGTGTAGGGGATATAAGCAAGTGGGCCGCCGAGATGCCCGGTCTGCGAGTAGTTGCCCATCAGCACCAGCGTCATCGCCGTCAAAAAGCCAACGTCCTCAAGACGTTGGCTTTGGTAGTCCGGCAGCGAAACAGAGTTACTCGTGCTGTGAGCTGATAATGCCAAGCTGTTGACTGTAGCTCTTGTGCTGGACATTGCTCAGTGCTCCTCAGTGTCAAGTGGGGTTTCCCCGGAACCCCCGGCAGGTCTCCATGGCGTGGCTGAAGTCTCCCTACTAAGTCCGCCGACACCAATCATGCCCGCGTCTCCAAGCCGTGTCAACACTCATCCCAACCGGTCGTCCACACCCATCGGGCCGGCACAACAACAACTGCCGGCGAGGCTCAGGCACGCCAATGAGGGCCGGCGACGGCGCCAAACCGACAGCCCTGACGTACGCCCAGCAGATTCAGTAGCGCCACAGATAGCGGCGGGGAAGAGACTTACTAGGGTCGCAGGTAATGCTTCGGTAACTCTTCGCTACATACAATTGTGGTATCGGATGCCCTTGGCACTTTGGAGCTTTGCGAGCTGAGGTTCAAATGAGCTTATCTTGCGATGAGCGGACCGGTATCACCGAAGGCGCCGACCCCGTTCACCACAACGGCACGGGACCCGTTTTAGCTGGGGTACCCACGGGGTCTCAAGCCGGGTCAAAGACATACTATCGGAGCCGGCGGCACCACCCCCCGGTCATGGTGGAAGCCACGGTCTATTGGTGGCAAACCGACGAACGGCGGGCGGTGTATGTCGATAACCAGTTTGGCATGATGCCGGCGATACCGGTCCGGTTCAGTTGCATCGGAACTTTGACGCCCAAGTTTCCCAAGCGTTACCGGGTAGACCTGGCCCAGGCGCTGGACAAGCTGCCGGAACTGAACCGGCGGGAACTAAAGCTGTTGGGCGTATCGTTGGCGGCAGCCATCAGCAAAGAGTTGGGCGTGGAAGTGGCCCCATTCAATGGCGACGTCATCAACTTGAGCTTGGCCGTCGATGACCAGTAGCTGCCATGGGGCCTGCTAAATTGTCTCCTTGAAAATCTGGCCCCCCTTGATCACGATCCGAACATTCGCGGCGTCGGCCAGCAAGCTGATATCGGCCAACGGGTCGCCGGCAACCGCGATCAGGTCAGCCTCCATTCCCGCCTCGACGCGGCCGATGCGGTCCTCCATCCGAAAAAGCCGGGCGTTGGTCCCCGTGGCGCTCAAGATAGCCTCCATTGGGCCGATCACTTTCGCTTTCAGGGCCAGTTCTCCGCCCCGTCCGGCCTGACGCGCCCCGAGGATATCCGACCCGGATCCCAGCAGGACCCCCATCCGCGCCGCCAGCTCCACGCTCACCGGCATCGCGGTCCGGACCAGCTCCAGCTTCATTTGGCTGTAGTGGGGAATCTCCCCGGCCTCCGCCGACACCGCTAGGAACTCAACAACCAGCAACGTTGGCACCATGAAAGCTTGCTGCTCCACGATGCGCCTGGCCGTGGCTTCGTCCAGAATGCTGCCATGCTCGATGGAGCGGACCCCGGCGGCCAGGGCGTTGTTTACGGACGGCGAGGTGTGGCAGTGGGCCAGAGTGTACTTGCCCGCCATGCCGGCCTCATAGACGGCGGCTTGCATCTCCTCGACGGTGAACTGGACGCTTTCCAGCTCGTCCAATGGGGACATGACCCCACCGGAAGCCATCAGCTTGACCTGGGTGGCCCCCAGCCGGAGCTGCTGGCGCGCGGCGGCGCGTACCGCGTCAACCCCATCGACCAGGACCGGCGCGGCGAGGATCCCCGGTATGGACCGGATAGGAGCCTCATCGTAGCGGCCCCGTCGGTCTCCGTGCCCTCCGGTCTGGGAGAGGGGAGAGCCCGAGGGGAGTATTCTCGGACCCGCGATGAGGCCCCGTTCGGTGGCGCCGGCGAAGGCGGGGTCCAGCCCGCCCGCGTCTCGGACGGTGGTGAATCCCTCTTGCAGGGCCAGATCGATGTTCTCGATGACGCTGATCACATAGGAGGTCAGGTTGTCTTCCGGAGACCTGGCGGAGAGGGAGTTGACCCCGACCGCACCGAGATGGACGTGGGCGTCGGTCAATCCAGGCATCAGGGTCATACCGCCCAGGTCGACCAAGCGCCCGTCTGTCAGGCGTCCGATGGCGTCTGCCGAGGTGATCCGCCGGATGAGGCCGTCTTCCACCAGTACGCTGGTCCGCGGCCGGGGATCGGCGCCGGTGCAATCGATCAGAGTGGCATTGTGGAGCAGCAAGCTGTTCATAGCTTCCATTCCCTCTGAAGAGTAGAGAGCTGGTGCAGAATGAAGTAGGAGGACGGGAAAAAGGGTAATGGGAAACAGATACCCTGTCAACGCCGGGCCCTGGGCGTCTCCCGAGGGTCCGGCGGCGAGTTACCCGATCGAAGGCATGAAGCTTGCCGCCGAACGCGGTGAATCAAGGGGGGGTGGCAGGGCAACTGGAGGTAAAGATCGGCGTCGCCCTCACCGCGACATTAAAAACGCCGCCCATTTCAGGCGGCATATTCCGACAATGCGTCGTCAGGTGTCTCGGAGAGAAACGATGGGTAATTCAGAACTGGTGGCGACCCGGATGGGACTCGAACCCACGATCTCAGCCTTGACAGGGCTGCATGTTAACCGCTACACCACCGGGCCAG
>CAJWBT010000170.1 GCA_913020235.1 uncultured Chloroflexota bacterium | reverse complement strand
TGCTCCTTTCTGGAAGTAATGTACCTTCATTCCAGAAGCTCACGCCACTTCCACTTTCTCGGGTTTTCTTACCCCCAATGTGTCCCATTATCGCTGACGGTCTACAGTCCGACGGTTTGAATGAGGTGTCTGGATATGCCCTCAACAGCAGCGCAGCAGCGACTTTCAAGTGGCCATCATCGTACGGCCTTATTTGAGCCCTCTGATGGGCCTCGTCATAGTATTCACGGAACATGCCTTTGTCCGGGCGCTTAAGAAGGTATTTTACAAGCCCTGGTGCTCGGGCGAGGTTTTGGGCCATTGCATATATCAGTACGCGTGGCTTCGTGCTGAAATATGATTTGCCGACGTATGGTATGTATGAGCCGAGGTATCTGGCGTCTACGTTGACCACGTTGGGATAGTGATGTTCTGGGCGGTATTCTTGTGAGGAGTGGTGAGTTGCAAGGGCAACCTTGACCGATTCTCTGTCCAACTGGGTCACCTACTTACGTGAATGTTGGCACCGCTGACTGCGCCTGTCCCAGATAGCCTGTTGCAGATGGTGATGTCAGAAATGTTTCTCTTTGAGCTCTGGCAACCAACCCAGGCCGTGCGGTTCCAGCAAGTCCAGCATTCGCTGCACGGAGAGGGCATGGTAGCGGGTGCGAGCGTCCTTTGGCAGTGACTCGAGTGCACGGGCGAAGAGCCCCCGCTGTCGACCTTGACGGTCCACATTCACGAAGGCAGGGTTGCGGCCATCGTGCAGTAACAAGAAGTGGCCACCCTGCTCCAACGTGTACAGGATCAGCCTATATACTTGATAAAGGTTGGTGAAGGGACACTGGGCATCGGTCAGCAGGCTACCGGTGACGAGCCGGTGCTTCTTCATGAGGGGCCAGTACTGCCGGCCCCTACGGTGCAGGTAGCACAGGTCGAACTCATGGGCTGGGTTGTAGCCGTCACAATCGCCGTCTCCGAACACCGAGCACCCTCCGAAGCCTGCCTCGGTGAACTTGAACTCAACGAAGACCCTCTCTCTTGCCGTCGTGGTGAGGCACATGTCTACGGAGGTGGGCTGGCCACCGTACTCACCAAGCACACTGGCGTCTTCCACCTCTAGCTCAGCCCCATCCACCTTCCCTTGAAGTGAGATGTCCGCCGCCCGGAGGATCTCTGTCAGAATGTCCCACCGCGTGTCCACGATCAGCGGGCCGAGCAGGTTCCAGAGGAGGGCCTGGGAACTGAGGCCATGGTGAATGAAAGAGTGTAGCGCAAAGTGCTGTTTCAGTCGCTTGCGCTTTTCGGCCTCCTGCTCAACCAGTCGGGCCACTGGCTCCAGGATGATATTGCCCTTCCAGTTGGCGTGGCTGTCTAGCCTGTATGGATAGCGTGGATGCACGGGAAGCCCCTTCCTGATGAAGTAGGCTGCTGCCTGCTTCCGGAGCGACGCTACCACGGCCCTTCTGCCGAACTTGGCCCGATACTGCCGGTCATCCACTGCGTTTAGCTCCAGAGGGTTCTGCTGTCCGCGCCGTCGATCTGAATCTGTCAAAACCTGCCCCCGGTCTTGTCTCACCTGTTTCAGCAGTGCTTAGGAATCCCACGCTGGCTGCCTTGTCAGGAGCGCACGCCACCTCCACGCTCTCGGGTTTTCTTGCCCCCGAATGCGTCCCACTATCGCTGACGGTCTACAATGCGGGCTACTCTGGCCGGAAGTTCCTCTCGCTCGTGCCTACTCCTCCGGTTTGTCATCGAGAGTCTCCAGGCGTGGCATCCGATAACGGTCCTCGGGATTCACCCACCCTTTGAAGTTGGGCTGACGTTTTTCAGCAAATGCCTTTCGCGATTCCATCAAGTCTGATTTATCGCCGTGCTCGCGAAGAGCGGCTGCCAAGCGACTAAGATCGGGAGCGACCTTGGGCCGCATCTGCCGCATCATGTGAATTGTATTGACTCGGGATGCGGGAGGCAGGGTGAGCAGGTGCTCAGCCATCTCAAATGCAGTGGGCAACAGCTCTTCCGGTCCAACCAAACGATTGAGGAACCCGACCTCGTAGAGCCGCTCGGCGGTGAAGCGGAACCCGAGGGCCATTTCGGTCGCAATCGGGTGCGGAAGGCCGGCAAACAACCCGTGGTAGTAACCACCGAGTAGCCACCGTTTAGCTTCGGAAACCTCGAACACCGCGCCTCGGACCGCAACGCGCAGGTCAGTGCGCTCCACGAGCATGAACCCACCGCCCATGGCATAGCCGTTGACGGCGGCGATGACCGGCTTGTCCAGGGTTCCATCGTTGAAAGGGTTGGCAATCGGATGCCCGGCACTTCCCGGCGCGCCGCGCTCAAGGGCTTCCTTCATGTCCTCGCCGGCGCAGAATGCACGCCCGGTACCGGTGAGCACGGCAACCTCTAAGTCAGGGTTGTCCTTGAATTCGGTAAATGCTGCTGCGAGTTCAGTCCGAAGCTCTACCCCCAAGGCATTCATTCGGTTGGGCCGGTTTAGTTGAATCAGCATTATCTGACCTTGCTGCTCAGTAGCTACTGCCGCCATCCCTCGTCCTCCCGGTTCAAATCGCCTGATCTCTGGGGCAAGATTATCCCAAATCTGTCCGGCTATCAATTAGCTGATCGAAGATCGCCCGCTGAGCCCCCGGAGCAGCCACCAAATCCGAGGACGCATCGGGACCATCTCCGTCCATGAAAGCTTGGGCTCGCTCAAACGATTCGGTACACCTGGTCGCTCGGGCTCCTCGCAGTCCCATCATGAGTCGGACCCCTGCTGAAGTGATCCCAGGCTTATTCTTGGCAACCCCAATCATGCCGGCCGCCACCGGTCGTGTAGGCTGGCGCCGCACATTTCGGTGATGAGATGACAACCCTGGTACAATGTGAACCAATTTACGAGCCAGAGGAGGCACACATGTTCTACGATACCGCCAGGTTCCTGGAAAAGCTGGAAGGACCTAGGGACGAGCGATCTCACGCATTGGTGGTGCTCACTCCCTCCGAGTCCAAACGGCTGATCGCGAAGGTGGTAGTGAAACTTCCGGAGGTTCAAAAGGTCCTTGAAAAAGGCCTGCTCATAGTGTCCCGCGGCGTAACCCCGGCATACATCGTCGAAGAACTGGTGGGCGACACCCTGCCCAAGGAGATCTGCACCGCGGGCATAATCGCCGACGCGAGGCTGACCACCACAATCCCGGAGCAGCGCTTGGGGCCATGGGTCTTCCGAGACGGCAAGCTGGTGGATGAACCCGCGGAAGCGGTGATGGGGGAGTTCACGGCCACCGACGTCTCCATCAAGGGGGCCAACGCCCTCGATCCGGAGGGCAACACGGGCATTCTGGTGGCGGGATCCACCGGCGGGACCATCGGCTTTTCTTGGCCGCTCGTGAGTTCCCGGGGGTCACACCTCATCCAGCCCGTGAGCTTGGAACGGCTGATTCCCTCGGTCACAAAAGCCTACTTCATGTGCGGCAACATGCTCTTCGACAAAGTGATGGGGAAGACCTGCGGCCTGATCCCGGTGGTGACCTCACTTGTGGTGACGGAGGTAGAGGCGTTGGCCGTCCTGACCGGCGTCAGCGCCACCCACGTGAGTTCCGGTGGAGTAGGGGGAAGCGAGGGTTGCGTCGTCCTCGCCCTGGAGGGCTCGGAGAGTACGGTAACTCGCGCGTACCAGTTGGTCGAGAGCGTGAAGGGTGAACCGCCGGTGCTCGCTCCGGAGCTGGCACGCACCTAGACAAACGGATTCCGCGCCGGCCTCGCGCCTGAGGCAATCGCCGCAGACCGCGACCGTCGGCGCGGCCGCGACACCAGGGCAAGGTGAGTCGCGCCGGTGCTTCTAGTACTAGGTCAACCTGAAATTGATGGACGTCATTCTGAGCAAAGCGAAGAATCTCGTTGTTACGCTGAGATTCATCGTCGCTCCGCTCCTCGGAATGACATCCTGCTAAAACCAAGCTGACTGAATACTAGTGGCGGTAGACGGACCTTCCTGGCGAGGTTGACTCAGGCCTCCGCCGGCGTCATGAGCGTCACCGGCCCGAAGACCTTGCGTCGCTCTCCGCCTGCCTCAGCCAATGCGATCTGTTCTGGGGAAATACAGAGATTTCTTCATGGGACGGGGTCAGGTCTCCTCCATGGGGTAAAATGGTTTCCCTGAACCCAAATCTAGCCGCCAGGTGACCGCAAATGGATAACAACAAGCCCATGAGCCACGGAGGAACCTCCGCCGGAACCGCGGAATTGTCCCAAGAATGTGTGGGTGAGTTCCGGCGGGGATTCGAGGCCGACGCCTCCAAGAAGCTGTTGCAAAACGTGGTAACCCAGCACGACGTTAACGACGTGGCATTAAGCCGGTCCGTGGTAGCCGATTCGCCCCATTCTTTCTCGATCATGCTGGACGATTGGTCGGTAACCAACCAGGCCAGGTCGGGCCGTTGCTGGATGTTTGCCGGATTGAACGTCTGCCGTTCGGATACCAGGAAACTGCTGAAGGTGAAGGACTTTGAATTCAGCCAAAACTACCTGATGTTCTGGGACAAGCTGGAGCGGGCAAATTTCGTCTTGGAAGCCATCATCGAGACCGCCGACAAGCCCCTTGATGACCGCACTGTCGCCTGGCTCTTGCAAAGCCCGATTTCCGACGGCGGGCAATGGGACATGTTCACCGCCCTAGTGACCAAGCACGGGGTGGTTCCCAAGACCGCCATGCCTGAAACCGAGAGTTCCGGGAACTCGGCGCGCATGAACGCGAGCCTGAACTACCAGATGCGGCAAGGGGCAAAGAGAATCCGGGAAGCCTACGCGGGGGAGTCCGGCATCGACGAGCTACGCCGGATCAAGACCGAGGTACTGAAAGTGATCCACGACATCTTGTGCATCCACCTGGGTACCCCACCCACAACCATCGACTGGCAATGGAAAGACAAAGACGGCGATTTCACCCGGGTGGGGAAGTTAACCCCAGTGGAGTTCGCTGAGAGGTATCTGCCGACGCCTATCGGAGACTACGTTAGCCTGGTCCACGATCCCAGGGAATCAAGCCCGGTGGGGGCCACTTTCACCGTGGACCATCTGGGGAACGTGGTGGACGCGCCGCCCATAAAATACCTGAATATCGACATCCAACTCATGAAGGACATCGCCCTGCGCATGTTGCAGGACGGCAAACCCGTGTGGATGGGTTGCGACACGGGGAAACAGATGCACCGGGACCTGGGCCTGTGGGACTCGGAGTTGTTCGACTACGCCGGTGTGTACGGGGCCAATTTCTCCTTGGAGAAGGCGGCCCGGTTGGAGTATCGCCAGACCAGCATGACCCACGCAATGATGTTCACCGGGGTGGATGTGATCGACGGCGTCCCCCGCCGCTGGCGGGTGGAAAATAGCTGGGACGACAAGGTGGGAAACAAGGGCTTTTTCCTGATGAACGATTCCTGGTTTGCCGAGTACATGTTTGAAATCGCCGTGCCCAAGGAATACCTTCCCCCCGAGTTGCAGGCCGCGCTGGAGCTTGAACCAATAGTCTTGCCCGCCTGGGACCCCATGGGGTCATTGGCCGGTCGGAGTACACTGTCCCGTACCACCTGCTAACACCCATCGCCCGCTTCGGAGGATCCATGCGCATCGATGTCCACAGCCACCTG
>CAJWBT010000169.1 GCA_913020235.1 uncultured Chloroflexota bacterium | reverse complement strand
TTGCCATCCGCGACTCTGATTCGGCCGGCCGGCCATCCACCCACCCACAGGTTCCGATGGCAGGCATGTTACCCGGTGCTCCATTGCGCGTCAACGCCGGATCCCGGTCGACCAACCGAACTCCTATCTTTCGCGCGACCTGGACGGGCCAAACACCCCGCCCGCTTTGACGCTGCCTGGCAGGGCACTTGCGGTGGCTCTTCAGGCGGAGGCGGAATGCCGAATTGACCCGCGAGGCACGGTTTCTCTGGGTCCAGGTAAGGAAGCGAGGTGGGAGAAATCAGTGGGGTTTGGTAGTTGGCAACGATGGGGCTACCCGTTGATTCGTGAGGAGAAAAGTGGGGTCCGGCGCTCGAGAATGGGCTGGTTGACCTGGGAGGAAACGGGGTCCACCTGCCGGACCAGGATCTCGAGGTGAGGCGCCGAGCAAACTTCGGGGGCGCGAAGCGGCGCACCGGGTGTGGAGCTCTGGGGGAAGGCTCAGGTCTTTGTTGAGATATTAGTCGCGGATGGGCGTCTCATAAAGGCTGATCCGGACGGTCAGCGGCCCGAGCTCGCTCTTAAAAGTCACTCGTAGCTGGGATGACCCGAAGGTGGTAAACCGGCTCCCCAGAGGTTCGATGATAACCGGAGGACTGATGTTGCAGGGATAGCCGACCTGGGATAACCGTGTCGCCGCGTTGCCGGTGATCATGTTGGCTATCTCACCAATCGCCGATAGGCCTATTTCGTTGTTGAGGTTGTCGACCGGCTCGCCAAGCATCAGGCTCATGACCGCGTACGCCGTCTCCTGACTGAACCCGTAGAGTACGTTTCCCTCCAGACGGCCGCTGACACCAATCACCGCCGTAACGTCGTCGGTGGTGAACTGGTTGGAAACGAGGTCCATCCCCGCCAGCTCTAGGGTGTGTCCCAACTCCTTCTCCCAGACGAGCTTGGTGGGTGCCAAGAACGAGTTTACATACTCCTCTTTCATCCGGACTCCTCTCCAAAACGGTCCGCTATCAACACATCTACGACGTGGGTAAGACCAGGACCTTGCTGTACTATTCTTAGTTCACGCCTGCTCCACCTTGGTTCGCCGCGGAGGGCCCATCTCGCGCGGGCCCATCTCACGCGGGATTGAGGTCAGGTGGCAAAAAGGGGCAACGCCTCGTACTGCCAGTCTTGCGCCAGCTGCGCCAAGTTTCAGGAGCTTGATCGCGCTTTCGCTCCTCCCGGCCCTCGGTTTCGTTCCCTGCCTCCGCTGAGGCCGGCTCCCGGCCGGCGCCGACGGTTTTCCAGGCACGTCAATGGGCAGACAAGGGAAGCTACTAAAACCCTGCAATTGGAGAGTAACGCCAAATGACGCCCAACAATAGAGGCCCTACCCCACGCGCGATTAGGAGTTTCTCCCATATTGGAGGCAGCACCCCCTTTGATCGTCCGGGCTGCCTGCCATCGCTTTACGGCCGACACAAAGAGAAAGCCCTCCGGAGGGGACTGGAGGGCTTTCCCTGGGGAATTGGAACCGGATTTGGGGTCCTTGCCGGCTAGAAGGTAGAAGGCTCCGGAACGCCGTCGGTAGAAGCTGGTCGCGCGTCCGCCGCGGTCCAGCTCAATTCTTCCACCCGTTTCTTCATCTGGTCCAGTCTTGAGAAGTCGCTGATTCCCGAAACCAGGGTCACGGCGGAGAGATACTTGCTTCCGTTTTCGGGGTAATCCCCGTATCTCACCTTGCCGACCGTGGTCATTTGCTCGAGATGGGCCCTCCCTCTGGATATTGGTTGAGTGAAAAGATGGTCCGGCCTCCCATGGACCACCAGGGCCGCGGACCGGCCTCCGGTGACGTCGCACGGGAAGGTCAGCGCGCTTTTCATAATGCTTCTCTCGATAATGCTCTCCAACTCGTGGGTGCCGGGGTCGATCCCCTTGCGCCAAGGCCGGCCCTTCGACTTCACTGCTTCGCTGCAATACCCGATGGTCGACACATCGCCGATCAGGCCCAGGGTTGCCTTGATCTCGGACGAGCTGAAGACCTCCTGAGGTGAAGGCCTAACTTCGCCCGCATTCAGCAGGGTGGTCAGTGTCAACGCCAATTTCTCATTCACCCGTTGATACATGCGTTCCACCGATTCCCGGCTGACCAGTTCGTCTTCATACTGCTGATTGTCGACCAGCAGTATATTGTTGAAATAGTGGCTCCACAACTCGAAGCTCTTGAGCGCATTCGAAAGACTGAGCGCCTCTTTGTCCGAAGGCATGTCACTTACCGAAGGGACGACTCCCAGCGCATAGACGGGGGTACCCCGGTAAACCCGGTTGAGTTCATTGGCCAAGACATAGGAGCCACCGGCCCCGGTTCCCCCGGCCAGCCCGGCCGCGATCCAGAAAGCCTCCGGATCAAATCTGTGTACGAGGTTGTCGATCCTATCCATCACCTGAGACAGGGCCTTCTCGGCAATGCTTGCACCTAGCTCTATGTTCGCTCCGACTCCCCTGCCCTTGAGGGCATACCTTCCTATGAGGACCTTCTCGCGGATGTGGTTGAGCCCAACCAGGTCCGCTTGCTCCGTGTTTATAGCTATCGCCTCATAGAGTCTCCGGTTCGTCGCCCGCAGGGTATTGGCTATCTTCCCCCCCGCTTGTCCATATCCAATCCAAAGTACCCGCATCTCTTGAAGCCTCCCCTTTTTGATCGACCCAGCCTCGCCGGGCTGGGCCGGAGTTATTCCGTTGACTTATATCCCTGAAGTGGGGCTCGTGGTGTGCTGCGCACACCCCGGGCGGCCTATTGCTCCGGTGTGCCGGGTGGGCCTGCGGTTTCTACACCCCGGTAAGCCGGCACGTCCTGGGCATCCCGTTCCACCTCGCTGATGGAGTTCCTGAACTGCCGGGTCTCCTGGCAGGTCCGGCACACTCCCCAGCTCACCGGGCCATTGGCCGGCTCTATGATCCAATGGTGGCGGCACAGGACAAGGAGTGGTTCTTTCTCGGCCACCGCAGCGGGCTGTTTATGGGCCAACATTTCGAATCCTCCTGGGCTCCTTCGAAGCTGTGACTTGAGATAATCCGACTTGGAGCACGGGATCGACGGGCGGTCCAGAGGGCTGACGGGCTGGTGAAAGCTGACCGTGGGATCCTGGCGCCCCTGGGCCGGTATAGTGTGGTGGTAGCAGGGGTCTCATCCGCCCACAATCTCTCGCACAATTCCCTTTGAGCTGAACTTAGCGGCTTGGCCGGAGTTATGTCAACGATATTCAAGACCAAGTTTGGCCAAATTCTAATCAAATGACCAAAATTGACCAAAGTTTAGCTGCGAGTCTAACTTGGGAGGCGAAATGACGAGGTTGGATGGGGATGAGGAGCATCCGGTTGCCGGCGGTCCGGGCCTAAGGAACGCGGGCTGGTCCAGTATCTCGTAAATGGCTTGGTGCCTGGCTCGTCATTCCGGCCCTTCCGCGGAAGGGGATCCAATTAAGACTTCTCTGGATTCCGGCCTTTGCCGGAATGACGGGCCAGGGGAGTGAATGTGGCGCAATAGCGCCGAAGCAAGACTATTAGCAAGACGACGCACTAGTGACCCAGGGTCTCCCCGCTCGCCGGACCGGCCTCACCGGCAGGTTCTTGGACCTCGAAGCCCATGTCATGGACCATCTTCCACGCGTCTTCAGGTCCTTGCCCCGGCGTGGTGAGATACCCATCAACGAAGATGGAATCGGCCGGGTAGAGCGCCAACGGCTGAAGGGTCCGCAGGTGGTGCTCCCGCCCTCCGGCCACCCGGATTTCCTGGGCGGGACACAAGAACCGCAGCAGGCACAGGATGCGAAGGCACTGAAAGGGCGTCAAATAGTTGAAGTGCTGGAAAGGCGTTCCCGGAATTGGGTGCAGGAAGTTGACCGGCAACGACTCAGGCGCCAACTCCCGTAGGGCCAACGCTACATCGACGATGTCATCCGCGGTTTCACCCTGGCCGAAGATGACGCCGGTGCAAAGTTGAAGACCGGCGCGCCGGGCAGCCATCAGGGTGGCCAACCGGTCCTCGTAGGTGTGGGTCGTGCACACCAGCGGATAGTATCGCTGGCTGGTGTTCAGATTGTGGTTGAGCTGCTCCACTCCCGCACCCTTCAACAGGTGGGCCTGCGACTCGGTAAGTAGGCCCACCGAGCAGCATATCCCGATGTCCACCTGGCTCTTGATGGTTTGGACGACCCGGACCAGGTGGTCCACCTCCCGGTCCGTGGGTCCCTTGCCGCTGGCGACAATGCAGTAGCGCCGGGCCCGCGCTTCCTTCGCCCGCCTGGCCCCTTCCAGGAGTGTTTCCTCGGTGAGCCAGGGGTATTTTTCAATTTCCGCCGTCGACACCTGGGACTGGGAGCAGTAGTGGCAGTCTTCGGAGCAGAGCCCGCTCTTGGCGTTCACCAGCATGTGCAGGCGGACACCGGTGCCCCGGAAGTGCCGCCGGACCCGGAACGCGGCGTCCAGGAGCTGGAGTATGTCGGCGTCGGGGCTTTGCAGTACTGCGTGGCACTGCTCCCGCGATAGCTCTCCCTCCGACACCGCTATCTCAGCTAGCACCCGGTATTTCATCTCGGAGTTTGTGCCCAATTGGAATCCGGCTCCTCAAAGCGAATGGTTTTGTATTCGATACTCGTTCTGGTACGGGCCGACCACCAGGTTTCTTCACAACGTGCGGCCCGCGGGTTCCCCTTCCGGCGAGGTGCGCTGCGCGCCCGATTGTGCCTCCATCGCCGGGCACCGGTACTCAGTCAACTAGATCCGCGAACTGTCTTCCTGAGCGAAGCGAAGAATCTCAGCGTAACAATGAGATTGTTCTTCGGTTCGCTCCTCAGAGTGACATCCTATCAAAACCAAGTTGACTGAGTACGAGCCTACGAAGGCAGTTTCGAGGGCAGGCCATCGCTCAGCGCCCTGATGTGGTCCGGAGTGACGCCGCAACAACCTCCGATTATCTGAGCCCCCAGGTTTACCCAGTCGTGGGCGTGGCCAAAGTATTCGTCGGTGGTGCTGGGGCGAACGACCATGGTCCCGGTGTTCGGTTGCCCAGGTGACAATTCCATGGAGTGGGCGTAGGCGCCGATAGGAAGAGAGGTGTGCTGTCGCAATATTTGGAGTCCCGGCAGGGTATCCTCAATGTATGAGTGCATGATGAAGAGGGCGGAAACACCCTTGGATGCCACCGCGTCGACTGCGTCCTTGATTCCTTCATGGACATGCTTCCCTCGAATGCCCAGGTAGAGGCCGCCGTTATCCCGTTGCAGCGTATAGCCAACCCAGATTGGGAGGCCGGTCTCGGATGCTGCTTCGACCGCCGCCCTGGCGTCGAGGGTCCGGATCAGCATCTCCAGCATGAAAAGGTCCACTCCGGCCTCGGCGAGTATCTGGGCCTGCTCCCGGTATCCGGTGAGCGCTGCCTCGTATGAAGGCGTCACGGTAGGGTCGAGGTTAGGAGTGAGGGTGGACATGGAACCGGCGATCACCACGGGCTTGGCGGAAGGCACATTGTCCCGGGCCTCTTGGGCCACCCTCACCGCCAGCCGGTTGATCTCGGTGGTCTGGCCGGCGAGGCCCCCTGCTTCGAGTCTGGAACGGGAGGTGGAGAAGGAGTTGGTGATTATGACCTCGGCTCCGGCTCGAATGTAGTCTTCATGGATCTGGCGA
>CAJWBT010000168.1 GCA_913020235.1 uncultured Chloroflexota bacterium | reverse complement strand
GGCTTTCATGGTGAAGAGCCAGCATATGTGGAGGCTGTTCGGCGACTCGCTGGCGATGTGCCGCTTCGTGCCGTGGACGATCCACCAGCAGGTGGAACTGTTGCGGGCGCTGACCGGCTGGGAATACACGACGGTGGAGGCGCTGGCGCTGGGAGAGAGGGTGGCGACCATGGGCCGGATTTTCAACGTGCGCGAAGGGTTCACCTCGGCCGACGACACCCTCCCCAAGCGGTTCTTCTCGCCCACGCCCAGGGGCGCCCTCAAAGACACCGCAATCGACCCGGAGGAGTTGGACCGGGCCGTTCACACCTTCTACAGATTGATGGGCTGGGACCCGGAGACGGGCGTTCCAACGGAGGAAAAGCTGCAAGAGTTGGGCATCGGTTGGGTTGCTGCCTAGCCGCGACCGGCCCCTGCCGGCCTGGCTAGCTGTTCCTCGGACCCAGCTCTTCCTGGAGGTCTTGGACCACTTCGTCTCGGGTGCGTGTCAGCCACCTCCTGCGGCCTCCGATGGGCACGTTTTGGATTTCCGGGACGACCTTCAAGGCCACGAAAACCGGGCCCGGCCGGCTCAGGATAGCCTCGATATTGGTGGAGAAGTCCTCGAGGTTATCGAAGGCAAAGGTTGAAGGGTATCCGGCGCCTCGGGCAATGACATCGTAGGCCACGTTCTTGGCGTTTGGCACCGGCTGCCCCCCGGTGGTGGCGTAGCACTCGTTGTCGATCAGGAAGTGGTAGAAGTTCTTGGGGTTCTTCTCGGCGATAGTGGCCAAGGTTCCCATGCTCATCAGGACATCGCCTTCCGAGTCGAAGAGCACCACCTTTTCATCGGGCCGGGCCAGGGCAAGCCCCATGGCGAACGAAGCGTGGCCGCCCATGGCCGGGTCACCCAAAGGCAAGTCTCTGTTCGGCTTGTCACTGATGTTTACCCAGTAACGCCCTCCCCTCCCGGGAATCACCACGGCATCGCCGCGGTGCTGCTGGAATACCTTGAGCAAGTCCTCAGTCTGAATCATTATCGATCTCCTAGAGGTTCGCCATGGCAAACGAAGCTTGCCGGCTGGTGACCCGTGGCAACGGGGCCGAAATCATCGGTTGAAACCGTGGTACTCATCCCCAATCAGCACCGCGACGGGGCGCTTGGCCTTTTCCGCCTCCTCAAAGGCCAGGGAGAGCCTGGGAGCGTCGTCATTGTTCTCAACCAGGAAGTACTGGATGTTGAACGCGTTCAGAAACCGCTCGGTGTAGGTTGCCGCGGTGTCCGTGTTCACGCCGTGGCGGGTCCAACCACGGTAGCCGACCAACAGCACCACCGGGATATTCATTCCCAGGGCCCAGCCGCGCAGCGAGTCACCGGATTCCATCAATCCAGTGTTCTGTATCAGGATGACCGGCTTGGCCCCGCCCACCGCCAGGCCCGCGGCGGTGGAGAATGCCTGGCCTTCCCGGCTCACTGTAACAAGGTCCAATGAGGGCTCCGCCTTCATAAGCGTGTACAACCAGTTTGTCTCGCTGTCGGGCAGCCACACGACATGAGTCACGCCGTTCTTCTTCATCTCCTCAATCACAATCTCGGGGCTGAATAGCGCTTGCTGCTGGCCCATGTCCCTTACCTCTCCACGAGTGAGAATAGTGAGAAGAGCGTGCCCTGCCCACCGATGGTCTAGCGCCCGGTCCGCGGCAAAGGCGCTCCCCGCTGTTGTCACGCCCAGGGTTCCCGTGAACGTGAGGGGCGGCGCCGATGGAGACGAAAGGCATGGTACCACGAAGGCGTCGGTTTGCGTCAACGCCATACCAGTGCTGCTGCCGGGCTGATGTAGGATGAGAGAAAGGGACACCAAAGCCGGATGAGACAAAGCGAAACAGGTTTCAACCTCTTGACAGCCAGCGCCGACAGTGATACTATTCGATATATGTCGAATCAACGCAGCATTGACCTAGAGCGGTACTCCGAGGTATTCGGGGCACTGTCAAACCCAAACCGTTTGAATATCTTTCTACGTCTCGTGGCCTGTTGCGCTCCGGACGTCTCACGCTCCGTTGATGTTTCCGCAACCGCCTGCGTGGGAGAGCTGGGACAGGATTTGGGTATCGCCCCCTCGACGGTGTCGCATCACGTGAAGGAACTTCACCGTTCAGGGCTCATCCGGGTGGAAAGGCGAGGTCAGCGAGTTGAGTGTTGCGTTGATGGCGAGACCCTTGCCGACCTGGCCGGGTTCTTCGCCCGGTGGCGAAGCGAATAGGTTTTTTTTGGCAACAATATTCGATATGGGTCGAATAATCGGAAATAAGAGGAGATGACATGAGTACACGGCAGACAGAGGAAATCAGAAAGGTGGTCCGGGAAGACTACGGCGAAATCGCCAGAAGCGGCGCTTCGGGATGCGGTTGCGCGCCGGCCGAGTGCGGCTCCGGCGGCGCGGCCGTCTCCGCGGGGGACGTGTCGGAGCGCCTGGGATACTCGAAGGAGGACATGGCGGGTGTCCCCGAGGGCTCCAACCTGGGCCTTGGTTGCGGCAACCCGCAGGCCATCGCCCAACTTCGAAAGGGCGAGACGGTCCTGGACTTGGGGAGTGGTGGTGGGTTCGACTGCTTCCTGGCGGCGAACCAGGTTGGAGCAGCAGGCCACGTCATTGGGGTAGACATGACGCCGGACATGGTGAGCAGGGCAAGGCTGAACGCCGAAAAAGGCGGCTACGCCAATGTCGAGATTCGTTTGGGAGAGATTGAGAATCTTCCCTTGGCTGATGCGAGCGTGGACGTCATCCTATCCAACTGCGTTATCAACCTTTCCACGGACAAGCCGGCAGTCTACCGGGAAGCCTATCGGGTCCTGAGGCCGGGCGGGCGGCTGGCGATCTCGGATGTCGTCGCCACTGCGCCGCTGCCCGATCATATCCGCAAGGATCTTGTCATGTACTCAGGGTGTGTAGCGGGCGCCGCCACGCTGGAGGAACTTGAAGGAATCCTGGCCGAGCTTGGGTTCCGGAACATCCGGCTTGAACCCAAAGATGAAAGCCGCGACATCGTTCGTGAATGGGTCCCCGGGTCGAGTATCGAGGACTACGTTGTCTCTGCCAACATCGAGGCGGAGAAGCCCCGGAACTGACTGGCAACCGCTGGATGTCCGTGTATGCTCCCGGCATGCTCGGACATCCAGCTCTTCTCCTGCGCATGGGTCCAGCCCGGCGTCTTGTACGTTCGGCCCCCCTTCTTTGAAGTCTATACCGCTGTGTATCGGTCTCCTGGCCTACTATCCCACTCCGTTCAATCCGGCCGGACTGCAAAAGCCCCAATCGTGTTCGGCCGATGGGGTCCCCCACGTAATGCCCGCGCCCTCCCCTTCTTCGCTAACAGGGCCGTCTTGGACCGGAACGACGGGTCAGGCTTCTTCGATCCTGGTGACATGCTCAACTCCTCTTTTGATCTTTTTCCAGGGATACCAGGAGAAAGATGAAAGCCGTCTCTGTCAAGAAAAGGCTGTTGCAATCGTGCCGTAGATACTATTAACTGCGCGTGGACAGTCCATCTGGCTACGACATCTGCGGCCCACCGGTGACACGCCGGCGTAAAGGACCGTGGGATCGCGCTGGTCCCGGAGGGACGAGGTTGCACTCAGCGGTTGAGCAGGAGATCCGAGATCTCATTCAGAAGGACGGGCGCATTACATTCGCCCAGTACATGCAGACCTGCCTGTACTCACCCCGTGGAGGCTTTTACTCTTCCCGGAGCAACCGGATCAGCTCGCACTTCGGGACCTCACCCGCGAGCCACCCGGTTTTCGGCGCCCTGATCGCCCGGCAACTGGAGCAGATGTGGCACCTTCTTGGAGATCCACCCCTTTTCCACGTGATTGAAGTGGGGTCCGGCGATGGCGCCCTGGCTCGGACCACCGTGGACGCCTGCCGGCGGTTGGCCCCCGGACTGGCTCAGTCGCTCTACTACGTCGCCGCAGACTACGAGCCTTGCTGGCTCCAATCACCCGACCACACCTCGGGTTGGGACAGCGGGACTGGAGGCAGGGTGGGTCCCAGCGGACAAGACACGAATTTGGGAATCCAACGGGTTAAGACCGAAGGACTACGGCCGTTCCGAAATGTCGTTGGCTGTATCTTGTGTAACGAGTTGCTGGATAACTTCCCCGTCCACCGGTTCGCCATCGAGGGTGGCAAGGTAAAAGAAGTCTTCGTCACCTTGGCAGGGGGAAATCTTACCGAGGTCCTGGACGCGCCGTCCTCGCCCCGCATCGAACAGAGGCTTGCCGGCCTGGGTGCGGTCCTGCCTGAAGGGTATCGGGGTGAGGTGAACCTGGCCATGGAAGACTGGACCGGCCAGCTTACCGCTACCCTGGACCGCGGGTTTGTTCTCACTATCGACTACGGCCAACTGGCCGCCGACCTCTATTCGCCCGAGAATTCCCAGGGTACGCTGGTCTGCTTCAATCGGCACGTCGTCAGCAGCGACCCATACCAGCACATCGGTCAGCAGGACATTACCGCCCAAGTGGACTTCACGTCCCTCATGCGGCTAGGCGATCAGTGCGAACTGGCCACCGTGGGCTACGCCCTCCAGCGCCACTTCCTGGCAAACCTTGGCTTCTCCTCGTTCCTCGATGCGCTCCAGACGCAGGGCCTGTCCGACGCCCGGTTGGAACTGAGCCGAATGGCCATGATGACTCTGGTGGACCCGGACGAGTATGGCGACTTCAAAGTGCTGGCCCAGGCAAAGGGGATGGGGACGGGGATTGAGCTGCTGGGGTTTGAGGGCCAGGGAACGTAGCGGGCACACAGTTCACCACAATTTCACACACGGCGCATACGGCACCGACGGAACCTGCGGCGTCTCTCACGCTTCAGGGAACTTGCAACTAGTCTAGTACTCAGTCATCTTGGTGTTGACAGGCTGTCATTCTGAGGAGCGGAGCGACGAAGAATCTCATTGCTACGCTGAGATTCTTCGCTTCGCGCAGAGTGACATTTCGCAGATTTAAGCTGACTGAGTACTAGCGCCTCGTGAGCGGCTTGATACCCAGTCCGTCATCCCGGCCCTTCCGTGGCAACAGGCCCCCGGGCAATGAATCTGCTCCGCCAGGCTGAACTCTAGCTCGGGTACTTGCTGAACATGATGAAGCCGTTGCTGTCGGGCGTGTTGCAACCCGCCAGGGCAGTTTCAGCCCGTACTGTCACCTGCCGTGCCCCCGCCGTTCCCCGAAGCTGCTGAAGGCAATCAGCGTAGAGGACGGCGCGGTTGCGTCCGGTCCCGTTGTTTCCACCACTGGAAAGGAAGGGATGAGGACCTTCGACCCTGATGTCGTCGGCATAGAAGTCGTGGGCCTCTCCCAGCTTGACACCGTGCCACTGGAAGGCCTCAAGGAACTGCTGCGTGAAGGTGAGGTAGCCGTCGTACGGGTTGAAGATGTCGACATCCGTGGGACCGAGCCCGGACCCCTCCCACATTTTTCGTGCCAGGCCGGCGGTCGCCTCCTGGTGCTCCTCCAGGGTTGCCATGGTACTCCGGCCCCGCTGAGTGGTCTGGTTATGATTCAGGACGTAAATCGGTTTCTGCCTCAGGTCCTTGGCGCGCTCGGCGGTGGTGAAGATGAAGGCCGCGCAAGTATTGACCGGCCGGTCACAATCATAAACCACCAGCGGTTCTTCGATCAGGCGCC
>CAJWBT010000167.1 GCA_913020235.1 uncultured Chloroflexota bacterium | reverse complement strand
CAGGCCCACGCCGTACTGACGGGGCCGGTTGAAGGAGCCCAACCGGGCCCTCAGCCGCTCAACGCCTTCTCGGGTTATCTCTCCTGACTCTAGTACCATATGTCACCTCCGTTCTATAACAGACCTTATCTAAGTCAACCTTAGATGGCCGCTAGTACCTAGCATCGAAAATTACCGTTACGATCATCCGTTCACCCGGATCTTGTCGAAGGGCGGCTAGGCCAGCGGTTCGACAAGCCCGTCCTGAGCCCAGCCGAAGGGCTCACCACGAACGGTATTGGTAACGCCGATTATCGCAAGTAAGCGCCAGCGGGTCATCAGGTAGGACTCGTCCTTACTCCACTCCAAAGATTTGCCAGCCGCCGGCCTGGCAGCTTCCTCAGGGTTGGCGAACGGTCTCGCCACCCGCTTGCCTATCTGGCACCGGTCTTGTCCGCCGGCTGCCTGTGCTATTGTACCCCACGAACCTCTTGTTGGGCCTCTCCGGCAGTTATTTTCGGGCCGCGCAACCTGGCCGGGGGCGGGGGCCGGGGGAGCCACCAGAAGAAGCCCGTGGCCAGAACATACATGCTCGCCAGGGGCACCAACGACCAGTAGTAGCTGCCCGTGCTGTCGAAAACATACCCCATCCACACCGGAGTGGTCATGGACATGATCTGGTCGGGCAGGTGTTGCCAGCCCCTGAGGGTGGCGAAGCTCCTCCGGCCGAAGTAATCTCCCAGGATGGCAGTAGCCAACGGATTTGCGCTCTCGGCGAAGGCCAGCAGGATAACAAATAGGGACAGGTACCACAGGTCCGAGGTGCGAGCCAGAAGCATCAGCATGGCCACCGCGCCGGCGGCCATGGTTATGGCGCTCATTTTCCGCATTGACCAGTGATCTCCCATCCAGCCCACCGCCGGGTTGAACACCAGGGCAGGGAAAGCCGTCAGGCTTACCAGGAAGGCGGCTTCGGGTTGGCTGGTGCCGGCCCAGACCATCATGGGCGCCAGGTGGAAAGTGACCCCGGCGTGCACCGTGTTGCGCAGCCCCACGGCAATCACTAGCAGCCAGTAGGAGAGGGTTTTCATCCCCTCGCCGGCGGTGAAATCTACGCTGGGCGAGTTACGGCGGGCCTCTCGCGCTGAGACGGAACGGCCCGCGGCCTGAGGATTCGGCCCCCCTTCACCTCTCGGTGTGACCGTTCGCGAGACCGGTCCCCGAGGCACGGTACCGCCGTCGGGCAGCAGGCCCATGCTTTCGGGGGTCCGGCGGACAAACAATGCCAGCGGCACAACCACACCGATAATGGTCACGCCGGAGATGAAGGAGGCCCATCGCCAGCCAAAGCGGAACACCATGACCGCCATGAGGGGAGTCAGTAGCCCGCCACCGATACCGTGGCCGGTCGACACCAGAGCCATGGCCAGGCTTTTCTTGCGCCGGAACCATTGGTTCACCGCCGCCATCGTCGCGTTACTGTAGCCGCCTCGAAAGCCCACGGACAGCACACCAACGTAGACCACCATGAAGGACCAATAGTTGTTCGTTGTGGCCAGGAGGATGAATCCCGCCCCGGAGACAATTCCCCCGAACGCGATCATTACCCGGGGGCCCAGCCGGTCGGTCATGATGCCCGCCACCGGCCCCTCAACCGCCCCCACCAGGCGTCCCACACCATCCGCCATGGCCACCGCGGCCCTGGTGATACCCAGTTCCTTCTCGATGGGCAGAACGAAGATGGTGAATCCCCGGTTGAAGGTGCCCTGCTTGAGGGCGTCCACGATCATGCTGATGAGTACTATCCACCAGCCGTAGAAGACGCGGGGACGCCGTTTCTCTTCGCGTGCAGGGGGCGAGCTAATCACTGCGGGACATCATGTTTTCCGACTCGTCCGGTTGGCTCATCAAGATACTTCCGAGGGAGGGTGTCACCCGTCAGCCAGGCTGTTCCCCATGGGAAGCGCGCGAACCCGGTCCGCCAACCGAAGCTTGTCCAAGAATAACCGAGGATAGACAGCGGCCGCCGGTGTGGGCAATAGGCCGACAACCTGAGGCTGAAAGCCCGCGGGGGGTGGGAGCCCTACCGGGTCAGTATACAACCTCCGCTGCCCGGAGGCACTCCAACTCGTCGGCAGGCACACCGAGGAGTTCGTGAAGGATATAATCGTTGTGCTGCCCCAACAGGGGCGCGGGGGTGCGGACGCTTCCGGGAGTGTCGCTCAGCAGCCACGGCATTCCGTACACCCACTCGGCGCCCACGCGGGGATGCTCGACCTCGGCAAAGGCCTGCCGTTCTTGCAGGTGAGGGTCCATGAACTGGCCTTCAATGCTCATTACCGGCATAGCGGCCACGCCGTGCCGCTGCAACAGGCCGGTGACATCCTGAGATGTGTGCTGCCGGGTCCATTCCGCCACGTGCCGGTCAAGCTCCCGGCAGTGACGCACCCGGCCGTACCGGTCTTCGAAACGGGCGTCCCGGGCCCAACCCGGGTTGCCCAAGGCCCGGCAAAACCCCTCCCACTCTTTTTCACCCTGAACCGCGATAGCCACCCAGGTGTCTTCCTCGGCGCAGGGATAGTTGTTGTGGGGCGCGAACTCCGGGTCGAAGTTGCCCTGGGGTCCGGCCACACTGCCCGTCATCTGGTAGTCGAGGAGCGGCTCACCCAGCATGGAGGTGGTCGCCTCAAGCTGGGCGACCTCGACGGATTGGCCCTCTCCGGTCAGATTCCGGTGCCGCAGCGCGGCCACCGTGCCGAGGGCGGCGTGGAGGGCGGCCACCGCGTCGCTCCACGGCGCCTGCAGCTGACCCACCAGCGGCTCGTCCTCCTGGTAGCCGATCACGCCGCTCAGCCCCGAAAGCGCCTGGATATTGGGAGCGTAGGCCAATATATCCCGCAGGGGCCCGGTCTCGCCGACGGACGGCATCGAGACCAGGATGATGTCGGGGTGGACCTTTCGGAGTTCCGGATAGTCCAGGCCCAGACGTCCCAGCACGCCGGGGGAGTAGTTGTTGATCAATACGTCGCTGCGGGCGATGAGTTCCCGGATCAGGCGCAAGCCCTCCGGGGTCTTCAAATTCAGAGTGATGCTCAGCTTGTTGCGGTTCAGGCCGTGGAACACTGGTTGCAATTCGGGCCACAGTCCCTGGTCGCCCCCGGCGGCGTCGTCGCTGATGATGGGGCGGCCCAGGCGCAGACCGTCCAACCGGGTCCGGGTTTCCACCTTGACCACCTCTGCTCCCATGTCGGCGAGGATCTGGCCTGCCTGGGGCCCGGCCCAGGCGGTGCCCAAATCGACGATCCGGTAGTTACCCAGTGGAAGGGCTGTCATCTCAGATTACCCCCGCCCTCGCCATCTCCGGCAACTCAGAGTGGTCCAACCCGAGTTCACCGCACAGGATTTCCACGTTGTGCTGGCCCAGGACCGGCGCGGGCCGGATGGTCCGGCACGGGGTGCCCGACAGCCGAAAGGGGGCCCCAGGGTAACGCAGCGTGCCGGCGGCGGGGTGTTCGATGTCTTCAAAGTAGTCCCGTGCGTTGAGTTGGGGTTCGACCAGCACCTCGTCGAAAGTCCGGACGGGTACACAGGGAATCCGGTTCGCCAGGCAGACTTCCAGGATTTCCTCTTTGGTGCGCTGCATGAACCAGGGAGCGATGAGGGCCTCCGCTTCCTCTGGATACTGGTCGCTCATGGCCCGGCGCTTGCGATAGCGGGGGTCGTTCACCCAATCCCGGTCGTCCAGCAAGTCGATAAACCGCTGGTACTGTTCCATCTGCGGAGCGTCGATGCAGGCATAGCCATCTTTACAGGGCAGCACGCAATTCGGGAACAAGCCCAGACGCATTCGGTTGCCGGAGCGCCAGCCTGCCACGCCCTGGTAGATGTAGGTCGGCAGATTGTAGCCGCTGAGGAGGACGGCAGAGATCTGGGCTTCCGACAGGTCCACCAGTTGGCCCCGGCCCGTTGTGTCCCGAGCCAGCAGGGCGACGACGGTGGCATAAGCGGCGGCGACGGCCGCCATATAGCTGGCCTGGTGAAGGGGGGCTGCCAATGGCTCCCGGTCCGGATGCCCGGTGCCGAAACTGAGGCCGCCAAGGGCGTTGGAGGTAAGATCGTTGCCCGCATAATCCCGGTAGGGGCCGCTACTGCCGTAGGGGGTGATGGCGGTAACGACGAGCCGGGGGTACTGTTCCTTCAGCGTCTCGTGGTCCAATCCCAGGTCCCGCAGCAGGGCAGGCGGCTGATTCACCACGAAAACGTCCGCCGGCTCCAGTAATCGTCCCAGGAGGCCCCGTCCGGAAGCGGTCCCTGGGTCCAGCGTCAGGCCCCGTTTGTTGAGGTTGGCGAACAGGAACAGGCCGCTTCGCTCCGGGTCAGGGATGTGGTCCGGGAAGGGGCCGCGGCGGCGGCTGTCGTCGCCCAGGACCGGGGGTTCCACTTTGATCACGTCGGCTCCCAACTCGCCGAGCAACTTGCCGCAAAAAGGGCCGGTTATCAAGTTGCCCCACTCCACCACGCGCACGCCATCAAGTGCTCCGGGATACACTGATTTCGACCTCCCCAACGAAATGAGAACCAACCGCGGCAGGCGCCGACAGGCCCGCGGGCAAGTATAGTCCAACGGTGCGGGCTGTCAAGGTAACGAAGGCCGCGACAGGTGGTTGCTAACAATTCGGATACGCGGCCCGGATCGGACCGGGTATCCGATACAAAATCAGCCCGCAAACTGGGTGCTCCGGCGGTTCAATGCCACCACCCGCCCCGCCGCCGGGACTTGCGTTGCGGGGGTCCAGGTAATATAACACAAGTGCCATTGACCGTTGATCTCCCTCTAATATCGGATCAGGTGCCCCCGGCCGGAATATAGACCGGCGCATCGGGAGGATGAATGGACGGTCCGGCAACGATGCTCCAACCGAGGAGGTTACCGTGGAGGTTACCAAGAAGATAGCGGAATACGTTACAACCACCAGCCTTGAAGACTTTCCCGCCGAGGCCATCGAGGCGGCTAAAGGCGCCATCATGGACTGCCTGGGGTGCGGGTTGGCGGGCTCCGTGGAACCCCTGGCGGCCATACTATCCGAATTTGTCCGGACCACGGGCGGCGGGCCGGCTGCCTCCGTGATTGGCCGGGGGTTCAAGACCTCGGCGCCCGAAGCGACGCTGGTTAACGGCGCCATGGCCCACGCCCTGGACTACGATGACATCAACCGGATCGTCAAGGGCCACCCCAGCGCTGTCCTGGCGCCCGCGGCCCTGGCCCTGAGTGAAGACGCTGGAACGCCGGGGCGGGACATGCTGTTGGCCTACATGTTGGGCTTCGAGGTGGCCTGCAGCGTGGGAGACTCCACCAGCGTGGGATTTCACGACGACCTGGGGTGGCATCCCACCAGTCCGCTGGGTACCCTGGGCTCGGCGGCGGTTGCGTCTAAGCTGCTGAAGCTGGACCGGGACCAGACCGCCATGGCCATTTCCCTGGCCGCTTCCCAGGCGGCCGGACTGCGGCAGAATTTCGGGACGATGACCAAGCCCTACCATGCCGGTGCGGCCGGCCGCAACGGAGTAACTGCCGCCAAGCTGGTCCAAGCAGGGTTCACCGCCAGCCCGGATGCCATCGAAGGCAGGTTCGGCTTCCTGCACGCTTTCTCCGGCGGGTCCGGATACGACCTGGAGAAGTTGCTTGAGAACCTGGGCCGGCGCTG